>JAJXVM010000002.1 GCA_021782135.1 Myxococcales bacterium
CGGAGAGCAGGGCCAGCTTCGCCGAGGCGGCGCGCGCCAGCGAGGCCAGCTCCCGGCCGGAGAGCTGCGCGTCGACCGGCACCGCCACCGCGCCGGCGCGCACGATCCCGAACCAGGCCGCGGCCCACTCCGGCCGGTTCTCGCAGGCGAGCAGCACCCGGTCGCCGCGCCCCACGCCGTTCGCGGCGAGGAAGCGGGCGGTCCGCTCGGCGAAGGCGCGCAGCTCGGCGAAGGTGAAGCGCTCCTTCTCGGCGCCCGTCATGCGGAGCGCGATGCGGCGGGGCCAGGCCTCGGAGGCGGCCTCGAGCAGCTCGACCAGGTCGCGGTGCTGCTTCACCGGGTGGACCGGCTTGCGCGACTCCTCCTCGAGGCCGGGGAAGACCCACTCCTCGAGCCCCTTCATGTGCACGTCGAGCCAGTAGCCGCGCCAGTCGAGCCGCTCCGGATCCCAGGGGACGCGGGCGCGGTCGGCCTCGCCGAGCCGCTGGTGGACGGCCCGGATGGCGGCGCAGCGGAAGACGTACTTGTTCTCCCAGACGAACGGGAGGTACAGGTCCCAGAGCGCCTCGACGCGGGCCAGCTTCGACTCCAGCTCGTCGAGCCCGCCGGCGACGCGCCCGGCCAGGGCGGAGAGCCGCGGCGCGCCCCAGCGCGGCGCCTCCTCTCGCACCAGCTCGCTCGCCTTCCTCGCCAGGCGCCGCAGCGCGGGCGCGCTGAAGGCCTCGTAGTGGCGGCGGCTCGCCGGGTAGGGCTCGAAGCGGGAGAGCAGCTCGTTCCAGGCGCGGCTCCCCTCGGCGCGCTCCCTGTAGAAGCGGCGCCGGTAGAGGCCGGTCAGGTCCACGCAGCGGTGCATCCAGAGCGGGTTCACGTCGCCGGTGGCGAGGTGGAAGACGCGGGGGGGAGGCGGGAGGGCGGGAGCCGTCGCCGCGCCCGCGAGCAGGTCGGCGGAGACGGCGATGATCCCGGCCGCCACCAGGTCCACCGGCACGACGTCGAGGATGAGCTTCTCCGCCGCCGGGAAGGTGCGGTGCCCCTCGAGGCCGAGGAAGGCGAGCGGCGCGCTGGTCGTGAAGCCCTCGTTCCAGCCCGGGAACGGGTAGCGCAGCGCGCTCTCCACGATCGACGGCCGCACGATGGCGGCGCGCACGCCCGCGGCCGCGATCCGCTGCTCGCCGAGCGACTTGGTGAAGGTGTAGGTGTTGGGCCAGCCCCAGCGGCGCGCGCGCTCCATGCCGAGGTCCACGAGCCGCTTCGAGATCCAGAGCCGCTTCTCGCGGCCCAGCGCGAGCCGGAGCGCCTTCTCGTCGCCGGCGTCGCGCCCCTCCTCGCGCAGCCGCTCCAGGGCCGCCTCGCGGAAGGTCGAGAGCCGCACGCGGTCCTCGGCCTCCTCCCGGACCAGCGCGATGCGCCGCTCGCAGTCGCGGAGCTCCGCCTCGAGCTCGAAGTCCCGCGCGTCGAGCGCCGGCTCCTTGGGGCGCGCCGCCACCCCCGCCTTGCGCGGGAAGAAGCCGGCGATGGGCTCGTCCTCGAAGATCACCCCGTCGCGGTTCCCGGCCACGTAGCAGGTGGAGACGTGCAGGAGCGCCGCCCCGGTGCCGCGGCAGAGCTCGGCGGCGTGCCCGGCTCCGTGGGCGTTCACCTTGAGCGCGAGGTCGAGCGACGGGTTGAAGTCCACCAGGCCGGCGCAGTGCACGACGAGGTCGAGCCCCTCGAGCCGGGCCCGATCGGTCGCGGAGAGGCCGAACCCGGGCGCGGTGACGTCGCCCGCGAGGGGCAGGCACTTCTCCCGCAGGAACCGGTCGAAGCCGGCGCCGTGCGCCTCGCGGACCGGATCGAACGGGCGGCTCCCGGCCACCTTCTCGAAGAAGCGCGTCTCGGCGCTGCCGCCGGTCCCGGGCCGGACGAGCACGAACACCCGCCCCACCTGCGGGTACCGGTGGAGCAGCATCGACAGCGTCACCTTGCCGACGAAGCCGGTGGCGCCGGTGAGCAGCAGCGACCGGCCGCGCAGGGCGGCGGTGACGTCGAGGGGAGGGTGCAGACCGCCGGCTCCACTCACTTGCCTGCCGTGCCCTGGGAGACTCCCTCCCCGTTCGGACGGGGAGGGCTGGGGAGGGGCGGCCTCGCCGGGCCCATTCTTCTCTCTGATCCCGCTCATCCCAGGTTCTGCGTCATGACGATGGGCGGGTGGTGGAGCATCGCGATCTCCGCGCCGCGGCCGTGGATGGAGCGGGCCATGTCGATGGCCTCGGAGAGCGTCGCGGCGCTCTCCCAGCCCATGAGCCGCGGCACGTGCTCGTTGTCGGCGCCGACGGCGATGATCCGGCCGAGGTGCTGGCGCCCGTTCTCGCCCCAGTACCACATGAAGAACGGGTGGGCGCCGTGGTAGGCGTGCCCGGTCCGGTACATGTGGACGTAGCTCGGGTTGCGGGCGAACTCCTCCTCGTACTTCGCCTGCAGCACGTCCGAGTCGCGAGTCTCGGGCAGGAGCCGGTGGAAGAACTCGATGTACGACGGGTGGTGCTCGGGGTCGAACTCGTCGGAGCAGGGGTGGGTGACGATGAGCGTCCCGCCCGGCTTCACCAGCGGCTTGCCGCGGTAGAAGTTGAAGAAGTACCCGCAGGCCATCACCTGCACGAGCAGCGGGTTCAGGATCGAGTTCACGCTGTAGGGCGAGACGAACGGGATCCCCATCACCGCCACGTCGGCCTGGAAGTCCACGTCCACCATGTACTGCGCGAAGCTCTTCTCGAGGATCTTCGCGTGGGTGGGCTCGGTCCGGCCGGCGTGGACGGCGATGACGTCGTAGGCGGCCGGGACCGCCTGGAAGAGCTTGCGCTTCGCCGCCCGCGGGAGGTTCTTGAGCGTCGCCCGCAGCCCGGCGAGCTTGAGCCGGTCGAGGTCGGTGAAGTCCTCCTCGCGCTTCTGGAGGAACTCCATCGGCCCGTCGAACATCCGGTTGTTGATGGTGGTCTCGATGTGGAAGACGTCGAGGTGCTCGTCGATGACCCGCCCGATCCGGTCCACGCTCCGGTGCATCTCGGAGCGGGCCGGGTCCATGTACGAGTGGCACTTCTTGATGGTGCCGGGGGCGTGGTGCGCCTTCACCCCCTCGTAGCTGGTGAGCCCGGTGCCGACCGACTTGTGGCCGCCGTCCATGGGGACGAGGTTCAGGTTCACGTAGATGAGCAGGTCCGACTCGGCGGCGCGCCGGTTGAGGATCACCTTCTCGCCATGGCGCGTGGTGCCGAGGGTGACGAGCCCGTCCGGATCCTCGGCGTCGTGGTTGTAGTAGCGGTCCGGGTAGAACTCCTCGAAGATCCGGTCGCCCACCATGCGCCGCATCTCGGCCTCGGTCATGCGCCGGTGCAGGCAGACGGCGATGACGAGGTGGACGTCGTCCACGCCCGAGTCGGCGAGCAGCGGCAGGATCACCTCCAGCACCTGCTGGCGCACGTCGGGGGTGCGCATGGGCGGCAGCGGCAGCGAGATGTCGTCGAGCGCCACCGTGACCTTCATCCCCGGCCGGAGCCTGGCGTGGAGCGGATCGCTCTCCTCGGGGTGGTTGATGGCCCAGCGGATGGCCGCCTTGACGTTGGTGAGCCCCTCGATGGGCGGCCGCGGGTAGATCACCTTGGTGCCGACCGGCAGGTCCTCCAGCAGGAGGTCCTCGCCGGAGAAGAGCAGGCGGGGCGCGGAGCCGCTGTCGATGGTGACGATCGACTCGGTGGCCTCGTAGAGCCGGGCGAGCTTGCTCGGGTTGCGCATGGGGGTCAGGCCCTGGTGGTCTCGAGGATGGGCCACTCGTAGGCGCGGGCCACGTTGCGCAGGCGGAGGTCGGGGTTCACCGCCGCCGGGTGGCCGACCACCGCCAGCATGGGGTAGTCGGAGAAGCTGTCGGAGTAGGCGTGGCTCCGGTCGAGGGCGATCCCCTCCCGGACGCAGTAGTCGCGGATCACCACCGCCTTGTGGGCGCCCTCGACGATGGGCGGTACCACCTTCCCGGTGGCGACGCCCTGGACGAAGTGCATCCGGTTGGCGATGAGGTCGTCGGCCCCGAGGTGCCGTGCCAGCTCCTCGACGGTGAAGTCGAGGGCGCCGGTCACGAAGACGATCCGGCACCCGGCGCGCCGGGCCTCGTCGAGCAGGTGCCGGGTCCCGGCGTGGATGGCGGGCCGGAGCACCTCGCGGAAGAGCTCGCGGGAGAGCTCGCGGAGCCGGTCCTCCGTCTGCCCCTCGTAGAACCGGTAGAAGACCTCGTTGAAGACCTTCCGGTTGGCCTTGTCGAGGACCCAGAGCGCGGGGAGGGAGAGGGCGGTCCGGGCGGTGCGCAGGGCCGTCCCGAAGATGGTGCCCTGGTTCATGGCGTAGAAGGCGAAGGCGTGGACGATGTTGGTCGAGACCAGCGTCCCGTCCACGTCGAAGAACGCCGCCTTGGGTGAATCCGCCATGTTCCCGCTGTGTTACCGAGCAGGCGGGCCCTTGTAAAGGCGTAAGGTAGGGATGCGCGGACGCTGGGTGCGCTCAGGGGGGCGATCCGCGGGCGACGGACCCCTCGGCGACGGCGTCGGGAACGCACCATCGGATCAGCGCGACCTTGACGGCGTCGTTGACGACGAGACACGAGACCATCGCATAGCCGCAGATCGAGAGCGTCTGCCACCAGGGCAATGGCAGGAGTCCCGGGAGGCCCACGAAGGTCAGGACGGTGCCCGCGAGCGCGCCCGCCAGGAGGGCCAGCATGAAGGACTTGCCGGGAATCGTGCTCCAGAACCAGCGCCGTTCTCTCACGGAGACGATGGAGAAGACACAGAAGTAGAGCAGCGTCAGGAAGCTGAAGGAGCAGAGGGCATTGCTGTCCCTGGCGAGACCGAGACGCGACCAGCCGATCGACAGGGAGAAGAGCGTCTCCGCGACCATCGCCACGCCCAGCACCACCGACACCGTGATGTAGCCCCCGATGTTCCAGGTCTCCGGTTTCCTGGACGGCCGAACGTGGTCGGTCGCCAGGGCGATGGTCGCGAAGTCCATCACGAAGACGAGCAGCAGCATCGCGAAGGCGGACACGACGAACTTGCCGGTCACCACGAAGGCGATGGCCACGTAAGCAGCCTTCAGGATGGTCCGGCTGATCTTGTTGATGATCCACGTCAGGACGCGCTGGTAGACGGTCCGTCCCTGCTCGACCAGGGCCACGATGTTCGTCAGCCCTGGTTCGGTCAGGACGACGCTCGCTGCCCCCTTGGCGACGTCGGTCGCGGTGCTGACGGCGATGCCCACCTCGGCCTCGCGCAACGCCGGCGCATCGTTGACGCCATCTCCGGTCATGCCGGTGACGTGCCCGGCGGCCTGCAGGTGCTGCACCACGATGTACTTGTCCTCCGGGTAGACCTCGGCGAACCCGTCGGCGCCCGCCAGCAGGTCCACGGCCTCGTTGCCAGCCCGAGCGCCCGCGGCCTTCAGGTCCGCCACGCGCCGGATGTTGGGCAGGCCGACTCCGCGCGCGGTTTCACTCGCCACCGCCAGCGCGTCGCCGGTGAGCATCTTCACCGGGATGCCGAGGTCGTGGAGCGTGGCGACGAGCTGCCTCGCGTCCGGTCGCGGCGGGTCGTACATCGTCACCAGCCCCATCAGGGAGGGGGCGCCCGTCTCGGGACCGCGCGCCACCGCCAGGGTCCGATAGCCCTTCCTGGCGGACTCGCCGACGCGCACCTCCAGCGCCTCGATCGCCGGGGGCTGGAGTCCGCAGGCCTGCGCGACGGCTCGGACGGCCCCCTTCATGACGCGCAGGCGCACCCCGTCCTGAACGACCACGGCCTCGGTCCGCCGGTTGGTGGCGTCGAAGGGCGAGAAGGACACCGGCGTGACCGCGGGCGCGCCTTCGAAGACGTGCCGTTCCTTCGCCGCGGCGAGGACTGCCAGGTCGATCGGATCCTGGTCGGCTTCCTGCGACGCCAGCGCGCCGGCGAACAGCACGTCGGCTTCCGTCGCGTGCTCCAGCGGGATCACGCTCGTGACGGCGAGCTGGTTCATCGTGATCGTGCCCGTCTTGTCCACGCAGAGCACGTTCATCGTCGCGGCATCCTCGGCGGCGTTCAGGCGCGTGACCAGCACGCCACGCCTCGCCAGCTCCTTGGACCCGATGGCCATGCTGACCGTGAACATGACCGGGAGCGCGACGGGGACCGCGCTCATCAACAGGACCAGCATCAGCGGAGCCATCTCGAGGAGGGGCGCGCCGCGGAGCAGCGACAGGACGACCACCACGCCCAGGAGCGCGCAGACGATGACGAAGAGCCAGCGGACGACCTTGGCGACCACCGCTTCGATGTGGAGCTTCGGCTGCGCGTGCTGCACCAGCTCGGTGGTGCGGCCAAAGTAGGTGTTCCGCCCGGTCGAGATGACCACGCCGTTGCCCTCGCCCCGGCGGACGACGGAGCCCGACGAGAGCACGTCGCCGGGCGCCTTGTCGGCGTCCTTCGACTCGCCGGTGAGCGCCGACTGGTCCACGGTCAGCGCTCCCGTGAGGAGCCTGACGTCCGCCGGGATGATGTCGCCCGGGCGCACGCGGACGATGTCGCCCGGGACGAGCTCCCGGGCGGGGACGACCTGCCAGCTCGCCTCGCGCCGGACGCGTGCGCTGACCTGCAACCGTCGCCGCAGCGTCTCGACGACGCCGGCGGCCCGGTGCTCCTGCAGGAACCCCACCACGGCGTTGACGACCAGCAGCGCGCCCACCACGGCGAGGTCCGAGTACTTCCGGAGGACGGCCGACAGGACCATGATCAGCTCGAGCATCCACGCCGAGATCCCCCAGAACTTGCGGAGGAACGCGACGACCGGGTGCCCTGTCTCTTCGACCACCTCGTTGTAGCCGTGCTCCTTCCGCCGGACGGCCACCTCCGCCTGCGTGAGGCCGGTCTCGGGGTCCACGTGGAGCGCCGCGAGCGGGTCGGAGACCTGCGCGGAGGCGACGTCGGGGGGCGTGCCGCCGGCCGGCTTCGAGGGCGCCGGGCCGGCGTCGCGTTTGTCCAGGGTCCTTCGCATCGTGAACCTCCTCGCCCGCCCGCTCACGCCGGCTGGCCCGCACGGGTCGCCGCCCCGCCTCGAATCCCGGAGTTCCGGCGGGTCGTCGCCGTGCTTCTCGATGTACCGCCCCGGTCGGCGAGTTCTCCCCGGGCAGGTGCTCGGGGTCGAATGGGCCGGCTCGGTGGAGCTCGTCGACGATCCCCGGGGTGACGCGACACGCGCGACGCTCGCCTTGCCTACTCCGACCCGGGTGAGCGGCGCCGCGGCGCGCGACCGGGGGGCTGCTCCGCGGGCGCTCGCGGCGGCGACGGTGGGATTTCGCGCTCGACCGGCTCGGAGCCGGAGATGGTCAAGGGCTCTCCGTGGTGCAGCAGGTGAAGCTCTCCAGCGCCCTGCGTCAGTCGATAGGTCGCCGTCCGCTCGGTCACGCTCACCCGAAGACAGAGCCCGCGGCGCAGGATGGAGAACGAAAGAGAGACGATTCCTTCGGGCAGTCTAGGAGCGAACGACAGGGTGCCGCCATCGTCGCGCATGCCGCCGAAGCCGTTCACCAGCGCGATCCAGGTGCCCGCGAGCGACGCGATGTGCAGCCCGTCGCGCGCGTTGTGCTCGAGGTCCTTCAGGTCCATGAGCGCGGCCTCGGCGGTGTAGTCGAGCGCGAGGCGGAGGTGACCCACCTCGGCCGCCAGGACCGCCTGCGTGCACGCCGAGAGCGAGGAGTCGCGCACGGTGATGCGCTCGTAGTATTCGAAGTTGCGCGCCTTCTGCTCGGCCGTGAAGGCGTCGGGGCACAGCTGCATGGCGAGGACCAGATCCGGCTGCTTGATCACCTGCTTCCGGTAAAGGTCGAAGTACGGGAAGTGCAGCAGGAGCGGATATTGATCCGCTCGCGTCGCGGCGAAGTCCCAGAGCTCGTGATCCGTGAAGCCCTCGGCCTGCTGATGGACGCCGAGGCGCCGATCGAAGGGGATGAACATCCGGTCCGCCGCCGCGCGCCAGCCGGCCATCTCCTCCGGCGTCACCGCGAGCTCACGTGCTCGATCCGGGTGGCGCTCGCAGGCGCTGGCGGCGGCCACGAGGTTTCGCCGAGCCATCAGGTTCGTATATGCGTTGTTGTCCGCGATCGCGCTGTACTCGTCGGGGCCAGTCACGCCGTCGATGCGAAAGCGGCCCTGCGGATCGTGGTGCCCCAGGGAGCGCCACAGCCGCGCGGTCTGCACCAGGATGTCGACTCCCACCTTGCGTTCGAAGCCCTCGTCCCCGGTCGCGTCCACGAAGCGGGTCACCGCGTTGGCGACGTCGGCGTTGACGTGAAACGCGGCCGTTCCGGCGGGCCAGTAGCCCGAGCACTCCTCGCCGTGGATGGTGCGCCACGGGAAGGCGGCGCCCTCGAGTCCGAGCTCGCGCGCACGGTTCATGGCGGCGGGGAGCGTCGAGTGGCGCCAGGACAAGGCGTCGGCGGCGGCCGCCGGCACCGTGTAGGTCAGCACGGGCAGGATGAAGGTCTCGGTGTCCCAGAAGGTGTGACCATCGTAGCCGGTGCCGGTGAGTCCCTTGGCGGAGATGGCACGGCGCTCGGCGCGCGCGCCCGCCTGGAGGACATGGAAGAGCGCGAAGCGGACCGCCTGCTGGAGCTCGGGATCGCCGCCGAGCTCGACGTCCGCGCGTGACCAGAAATCGTCGAGGTAGCGACGTTGCTCCGCCAGCAACCCCTCCCACCCCGCCACGCGGGCGGCCTCCAGCGCCGCCGCGACCTGATCCCGCAGGGCTGGCACGCTGCGCTCGCTGGACCACCCGTACGCCACCAGCTTGAGCAGGCGCAGCCGCTGGCCAGGCTCGAGGTGGTCGGTGACCACGAAGCGAGCGAGGTCGGGCGTCGCCTCGGTGGACGTTCGCATCCGCGGCGTGCCGCTGGCGACGTGCTCCATCGCCGCCGCGACGAACAGGCCGCTGGCCTTCGTCCTGTGGACGAGGACCGCCTTGGCGTCGCGGGCGAAGTACTCCTCGCTCTCCAGCGCCGGCTCGACCGCGCTGGCCACGCGCGGGTCGCCGGTGCGGGACGGCAGGTGCTCGTTGGCGACCAGCTCCGATTGCACCACGACGTCGGCAGGCCCGTCGAGCGGCTCGACCTCGTAGACGATGCCGGCGATCGCGCGGTGCGTGAAGGAGACCAGCCGCACCGACGTCACGCGCACCGTGCGCCGGGCGGGGGACCTCCATTCTGCCTTCCGGGTCAGCGTGCCGGCCCGCAGGTCGAGCACGCGCTCGTGGGCAAGGAGCTCGCCGTAGCGGACGTCGAACGCCTCGTCGTCGACGAGCAGGCGCATCGGCTTGCCGTTGGTCACGTTGAGGAGCGTCTGGCTCGACTCGGGCGATCCGTACTCCGCCTCGGCGTAGGGCACGGGACGCAGCTCGTAGAGGCCGTTGAGGTACGACCCCGGCAGGCCGTGCGGCTCCCCCTCGTCGAGGTTGCCCCGCAGCCCGATGTGTCCGTTCGACAAGGCGAAGAGCGACTCGCTCTGGGCCAGGACCTCGAGGTCGAGCTCGGTCTCGTGAAGCGCCCACGGGTCGGTGCGGAAAGAGGGGTGCTGGATCATGGTGCACCCAGGAGTGCCGAGAGGTCCGTCACCACCAGGTCGGCGCCGTGGAGCTTCAGCAGGTCGGCCTGGCCCGCGCGGTCGACTCCGACGACGAGCCCGAAGCGGCCCGCGCGCCCCGCCTCGACGCCGGCCAGCGCGTCCTCGAAGACGGCCGCCTCGCCGGCTGCGGTGGCGACGGCGCGGGCCGCCGCGAGATACGTGTCCGGGGCCGGCTTGCCCTGGAGGTGCTCCCCGGCCGCGACGTTGCCGTCGATGCGCGCCTCGAAGAGGTGGGTGATCCCGGCCGCCGCGAGCACCTCGGAGCAGTTGCGGCTCGAGGACACCACCGCGGTGCGCAGGCCCGCCTGCCGGACGGCCTGCAGGTAACGCACCGAGCCGGGGTACACCTCGACCCCATGCTCGCGGATCAGCGGGAGCAGGAGCGCGTTCTTGCGGCTGCCGAGGCCGTGGATGGTCTCCGCCGTCGCGGGATCGTCCTCGCTGCCCTCCGGGAGCTGGATGCCCCGGGACGCGAGGAACGAGCGGGTGCCTTCGGCGCGCGGCTTCCCGTCGACGTAGAGGTCGTAGTCGCGAACGACGTCGAACGCGACGAAGGGCTCCCCTGTCGAGGCGCTGCGCGCGCGCAGGTACGCGTCGAACATCCGCTGCCAGGCCTTCGCGTGGAGCTTGGCGGTCTTGGTCAGGACGCCGTCGAGATCGAACAGGCAGGCGCGCACGCCTCGCGGCAGCCCGAGCCTCGCCTCAGACACGGCGCGCGTCCGGCAGGGGAGCGGGAGTGCCGGTGCCCAGGACGAACCAGTCGACGGCGTTGGCGAAGCCCTCCTCCTCGTTCGAGGTGGTGACGTGACGTGCGCAACGCTGGACGTCGAGGCTCGCGTTGCCCATGGCGATGCTCAGCCCCGCGAGGCCGAACATGAGCACATCGGTCGGCATGTCCCCGATCGTGGCGACTCGGGCGAGCGGAACGTCGAGCATGCGGGAGAGGAGCCGCACCGCCACGGCCTTGTTCGCCTCTGGATGGGTGACGTCGAGGTAGAAGGGTTGCGAGCGCGCGACGGACGCGTGCGCCCCGACGGCGAGGCGCAGCTCGGCCTCGCAGCGCGCGACCAGCGCGTGGTCGTCGCCCACCCCGACGATCTTGATCGCCCCTTCCAGCACGTCTCCCAGGTCCTCGACGACGGTGGGCGCGAACCGCACCGTCTGCGCCTCGTGCGCGACGCGCGGGGCCTCGCGGCGCCGGACGAACCAGTCGGCGCCGCGGTAGACCCAGACGTCGAGGCCAGCGCTCAGGAGCCGCGCCGTCACCTGCTGCCCGACGGCGATGGGCAAGGTGCGCTCCTCGAGGATGGTCGCGAGATCGGGCGACGTGATCTGCCCGCCGTTGAACGCCGCGATGGGGGTCGAGAGCGCGAGGGGCTCGATCAGCATCGCCATGCCGCGCGCCGGTCGACCGCTGGTGATGGCGAACGCGACGCCCGCCGCGCGGAGACGATCGACCGCGTCGCGGGCACGTGGCGTCAGCGCCTTGGCTTGCGTCACCAGGGTCCCGTCCACGTCGGCGATGAGCAGCTCGATCGGCATCCTCTCCTCCGAGGCGGTCTCGCGGGTGGTCTCCTCGGCGGCCTCGCTGGCGGAAGGCCCGCGACGGCACCGAGGAATTCCCCTCTCCCGAGACGTTGGAAATGCCTGGGCTCCGCGGCCCATCGATCCCTTCGGAGGTTCCCTCGGAGGGCGCCCGCTTCCACCTGGCAATGTAAGCAGGCCGTCGCCGGCTGCCACCGCCAAGGAGATTCAGAGCCAGCCCTGCTCCCGGTACCAGGCGCAGGAGTCCCGGATCGAGTCCGCCAGGGACACCCGGGCCTCGAACCCGAGCAGGTCGCGGGCGCGGGAGGGGTCGCAGGTCCAGCCGGGGGCGAGGAGCTGGCGCGCCAGCTTCCGGTTCAGCGGCAGCCGCCGGCCGGTGAGCCGGGTGACGAGGTCGGCGGCGGCCGCCGCGGCCGAGAGCGCGGGGGCGGGGAGCTTCACCCGGCGCGGAGTCGCCCCGAGCGCCGCGGCCGCCGCGCGCTGCAGGCCGGCGAGGTCGGTCCGCTCGGCGGAGGCGAGGAAGAAGGCCTTGCCGGCCGCCTCGGGCCGCTCCGCCAGCGCGAGGAAGCCGCGGGCACAGTCGCGCACGTCGATCCAGGAGAGCGGCCGCGCCGGCCCGGAGAGCTCGAGCAGGAACCCCTTCGCCACCAGCCGGAAGAAGGGCAGGTTCTCGCGGTCGCCGGGGCCGACGATGCGCGGCGGCCGCGCCACCGCCACCGGGAGCCGGCCGGCGAGGGAGAGGGCGAGCCGCTCCGCCTCGGCCTTCGACTCGCCGTACCACTCGGCGGGCTGGAGCGGCTCGTCCTCGCGCTTCCCCTCGCGCGAGGGGCCGGCCGCGGCGAGCGAGCCCGCGAGCACGAACCGCTCCGACGCGGCGCCCTCGGCGAGGCAGGCCTCGAGGGCGAGCCGGGTCCCCTCGGCGTTGACGCGCAGGAACTCCTGGCGCACCGCCGCGCGCCGCACGCCGGCGAGGTGGAACACCCACGGGCAGCCGCGCACCGCCCGCCGCAGGTCTTCCAGGCGCGTGGCGTCCCCCTCCACGAGCTCGACCGGCAGCCCGGCGAGCTCGCCCCGGTTCCCGCCCGGCCGGACCAGGGCGCGCACCTCGTGGCCGCGCGCCAGCAGGGCCCGCGCGAGGTGGTTGCCGAGGAAGCCCCCGGCGCCGGTGACGAGGGCGCGCACGGGGGAAGAACAAGCACGGGGCGCGAAATCGGTCAACGAGGAGCGTCGCGCCGGACGGGGAGGGCGGGGAGGGGCGACCTCGCCCGCCGCGCCGCCGCCGCCCCGGCTTGTTACACTCTCCTCCGTGACCGTCCTCGGCTCCCTCGGCCGGCTCCCCGGCGACATCGCGGTGGAGCGCGGGAACTTCCGCTGCTACTTCCCGCTCGCGACCGCGGTCCTGGCGCTCGCCGGCTGCGCCTCCCAGACGCCCGACATGGCGCGCACCGCGGCGGCCTGGAGCGGCGTGGCCGCCGCCAGCGCGGTGGCAGAGCGCGCCACGGGTGGCTGCGTGGCCCTGTGCATCTCCGGGATGGCCTGCAACGCGCGCACGGGGCTCTGTGAGCCCTCGCGGTGCACCGGTTGCGGCGACGGCCAGGTCTGCGTGCAGGACGAGTACGGCGCGCGCTGCACCAGCCTGCCGCTGGGCGTGACCGCGACCGGGACCGCCCCCGACCCGAGGAGGGGCGGCAGCATCGCGATCGGAGTGCCCGACCTCCCCACCCCCGCCCCGCACCACGCCTCCGACAAGCCTTGACGAGGGACCGGCCCTTGAACCCCCGCCCCTCCCACTTCGAAGGTCCGCTCGCCTAGGATGGGGCCCATGCCCCTCGCCCGCTCCGCCTGCCCCTACGACTGCCCCGACTGCTGCGGCCTCCTCGTCGAGGTGGAGGGCGGCCGCGCCGTCTCGGTCCGCGGCGACCCGGAGCACCCGTACTCGCGGGGCACCCTCTGCCCGAAGATGAACGACTACCAGCGGTCGGTCCACTCGCCGCTGCGGCTCACCACCCCGCTCGAGCGGGTCGGCCCCAAGGGCGCGGGCCAGTTCCGGCCCATCTCCTGGGAGGCGGCGGTGGCGCGCGTCGCCGGCCGCTTCCGCGAGATCGCCGCGCGGGACGGCGCGGAGGCGATCCTCCCGTACTCCTACGCCGGCACCATGGGGCTGGTGCAGCGGAACGCCGGCCACGCCTTCTTCCACCGGCTCGGCGCCTCCCGGCTCGACCGGACCATCTGCGCCGCCGGCAAGGAGGCCGGCTGGAAGGCGGTCCTCGGCTCCACGCTCGGCCTCGACCTCGACGAGGCGGTGAAGAGCGATCTGGTCGTCCTCTGGGGCATCAACGCGGTCGCCACCAACCTCCACTTCATCCAGCGCGTGAAGCAGGCCCGCGCCCGCGGGGCCAAGGTGTGGCTGGTCGACACCTACGAGACCCACACCGCCGGCGTCGCCGACGAGGTGGTGCTGGTCCGGCCCGGCTCCGACGGCGCGCTGGCGCTCGGGATGCTCCACGTCATCGACCGCGACGGGCTCACCGACCGGGCGTTCGTGGCCGAGCACGTGCAGGGGTACGAGGAGCTGCGGCGCGACGTGCTGCCCCGCTTCGCGCCGGCGCGGACGGCGGAGCTCACCGGCCTCTCGCCCGCGCGGATCGAGGATCTGGCGCGCCGCTACGCCCGCGCCCGCGCGCCCTTCATCCGGCTCGGCAACGGGCTCTCGCGCTACGGCAACGGCTCCATGAACGTGCGCTGCATCCTCGGGCTGCCGGCGCTCACCGGCGCCTTCGCGCGGGAGGGCGGCGGCTGCTTCGCCGGGACCTCCTCGGGCGACGCCTTCGACCTCTCGGTGGTGACGCGCCCCGATCTCGCGCCCTCTCCCGCGCCGCGGCTCGTCAACATGAACCGGCTCGGGGAGGCGCTCTCGCCGTCGTTCGGGCCGCCGGCGGTGAAGGCGCTCTACGTCTACCACTCGAACCCGGCGGCGGTGGCCCCGGACCAGAACGCGGTGCTGGCGGGCCTCTCGCGCGAGGACCTCTTCACGGTGGTCCACGAGCGCTTCCTCACCGACACCGCGCGCTTCGCCGACCTCGTGCTCCCGGCCACCACCTCGCTCGAGCACCCCGACCTCTACCGGGCCTACGGCCACTACGCGGTGCAGCGGGTGCGCGCGGTGATCCCGCCGCTCGGCCAGGCGAAGCCGAACTGGGAGGTGTTCCAGCTCCTGGCGCGGGCCATGGGGTTCGAGGACGAGGTCTTCCGCAAGAGCGCCGACGAGCTCGTCGACGCGCTGCTGGCGGCCCCCTCTCCGATGCGCGAGGGGCTCGACCGGGCGGCGCTCGAGGAGGGCAGGGCGGTGACGCTGCGGCTGCCCGCCGACGCCAAGGGGCGCTTCCGCACGCCCTCCGGGAAGATGGAGCTGCTCAACCCCCGCGAGCCGCGGCCGCTCCTCGACCACCTCCCCACGCACGAGGACGGCGGCTCCCTCCCGCTCCGGCTGCAGACCGGCGTCAACCCCTACACGCTCAACTCCACCTTCATGGACCGCGAGGAGCTGCGCCGGAAGGCGGGCGGCATGCGGCTGCAGCTCTCGCCGCGCGACGCGGCGGCCCGGGGGCTGGCGGACGGCGATCCGGTGGTCGCCTGGAACGAGCGCGGCGAGGTCCGCTTCACCCTCCACGTGACCCCTCGCGTCCCGGACGGGGTGGCGGTGGCGGAGGGGGTGTTCTGGGTCGCCCACGCGCCGGGCGAGCGCACGGTCAACGCCTTGACCTCACAGCGCCTTTCCGACCGGGGCGGCGGCTCGACCTTCTACGACACGCGGGTGGACGTTCGCCGCGCGGCGCCTCCGTCCGCCTGATCCGGCCCCGCCCGCACCGGCAGTGGGAAAGCCCCCCTGACAGGGGCGGGTGAGTCGGTGTATACAGGCCCGCGCCCATTTCCACTCCAGGAGGAAATCCCCTTGATCGACGCGTACCGGAAGCACGAAGCCGAGCGCAATGCGCAGGGCATCCCCGCCAAGCCTCTCGATCCCGAGCAGACCCGCGAGCTCTGCCGACTTCTGGAGAGCCCGCCCAAGGGGGAGGAGGCCTTCCTGCTCGGCCTGCTCCGCGACCGCGTCTCCCCGGGCGTGGACCCCGCGGCCGAGGTGAAGGCCGCCTTCCTGGCCGAGATCGCCGCCGGCAAGAAGAAGTCGCCGGTGCTCTCCCGCGTCGAGGCGGTGAAGCTCCTCGGGACGATGCTCGGCGGCTACAACGTCCAGCCGCTGCTGGCCGCGCTGCAGGAGCCGGCGCTCGCCGAGGAGGCCGCGCAGGCGCTCGCCCACACCACCCAGGTCTACGACGCCTTCGACGACGTGGCGAAGCTCGCCAAGAGCAACGCCGCCGCGAAGAAGGTGCTCGAGAGCTGGGCCGCCGCCGAGTGGTTCACCCGCCGCGCCGGCGTGCCCGCCGCCGTGAAGGTGAAGGTCTTCAAGGTGGACGGCGAGATCAACACCGACGACTTCTCGCCCGCCGGCGACGCCTCCACCCGCCCCGACATCCCGCTCCACGCCCTCGCCATGGGCAAGAGCAAGTTCCCGAACGGCCTCGCCACCATCGCCCAGTTCCGCAAGGAGGGCTTCCAGGTCGCCTTCGTGGGCGACGTGGTCGGCACCGGCTCCTCGCGCAAGAGCGCCTGCAACAGCGTGCTCTGGCACATCGGCGACGACATCCCCCACGTGCCCAACAAGCGGCGCGGCGGCGTCATCATCGGCGGCGTCATCGCCCCCATCTTCTTCAACACCGCCCAGGACTCGGGCGCGCTCCCCATCCGCACCGACGTCACCAGGCTCAAGACCGGCGACGTGGTGGTGATCGACACCGCCAAGGGCGAGGTCCGCACCGAGGCGGGTGAGGTGCTCTCGAAGTTCGAGCTCGCCCCCAACACCCTGCGCGACGAGTTCAAGGCCGGCGGCCGCATCCCGCTCTTCATCGGCCGCGCCCTCACCGAGAAGGCCCGCGCCGCGCTCGGCCTCCCGGCGACCGACCTCTTCGTGAAGCCGGTCAACCCGGTGGCCAAGCCGGGCCAGGGCTACTCGCTGGCGCAGAAGATGGTCGGCCGCGCCTGCGGCGTCGCCGGCATCCTCCCCGGCACCGCCTGCGAGCCCAAGATGACCACCGTGGGCAGCCAGGACACCACCGGGCCCATGACCTCGGACGAGCTGAAGGAGCTCGCCTGCCTCAAGTTCCAGGCGCCGCTCTTCATGCAGAGCTTCTGCCACACCGCCGCCTACCCCAAGGCCGCGGACGTGAAGATGCACAAGACGCTGCCGGACTTCGTGGTGGCCCGCGGCGGCGTGTCGCTCAAGCCGGGCGACGGCGTCATCCACAGCTGGCTCAACCGCCTCCTCCTCCCCGACACCGTCGGGACCGGCGGCGACAGCCACACCCGCTTCCCCATCGGCATCAGCTTCCCGGCCGGCTCCGGCCTGGTGGCCTTCGCCGGCGCCGCCGGCTTCATGCCGCTCGACATGCCGGAGAGCGTGCTCGTCCGCTTCAAGGGCAAGCTGCAGCCCGGCATCACGCTGCGCGACGTGGTGAACGCCATCCCGCTCGAGGCCATCAAGCAGGGCCTCCTCACCGTCCCCAAGAAGAACAAGAAGAACGTCTTCAACGGGCGAATCCTCGAGATGGAGGGGCTCCCGGACCTCTCGGTGGAGCAGGCCTTCGAGCTCACCGACGCCGCCGCCGAGCGCAGCGCCGCCGCGGCCTGCATCGACCTCTCGGAGAAGAGCGTCGCCACCTACCTGCGCTCCAACGTGGCGCTGATGAAGAAGATGATCGCCGACGGCTACCAGGACGCGAAGACCCTGGCGACCCGCATCGCGGCGGTCGAGGCCTGGCTCGCGAAGCCGCAGCTGCTCCGCGCCGACAAGAACGCCGAGTACGCCGCGGTGATCGAGATCGACCTCGCCAAGGTCGCCGAGCCCATCCTGGCCTGCCCGAACGATCCGGACGACGTGAAGGTCCTCTCCGACGTGCAGAACACGCCCATCCACGACGTGTTCCTCGGCTCCTGCATGACCAACATCGGCCACTTCCGCGCGGCCGGTGAGATCTGGAAGGGCCAGCCCTTCAACGGCGCGGTCCGCACCTGGATCTGCCCGCCCACCCGGATGGATCAGCAGCAGCTCAAGGACGAGGCCTTCTTCTCGGTGTTCAGCGCCGTCGGCGCCCGCATCGAGATCGCCGGCTGCTCGCTCTGCATGGGCAACCAGGCCCGCGTGCCGGACGGCGCCACGGTCTTCTCGACCAGCACCCGCAACTTCGACGACCGCATGGGCAAGGGCGCGAAGGTGTTCCTCGGCTCCGCCGAGCTGGGCGCGCTGGCGGCCAACCTGGGCCGGCTCCCGACGGTGGCCGAGTACCTCGCCGCCTACCGCGAGAAGATCGAGCCGAAGAAGGACTCGGTCTACCGGTACCTGCAGTTCGACGAGCTGCCCGAGTACAAGGGCCTGCGCGTCGTCGCCTAGCGTCGGGAGGGGAGGGGCAGGCCGTCCGGCCGCCCCTCCCCGTCCCACGCCGTTGGGGAGCGGGGGCGCGCCGCCACCCCGCGATTCGAGCTTGCGCAGGGCTCCCGCCGCGCCTACTTGGCTGCATGCCCCGCGTGACCGACATCGAGATCGTCGAGGACCGCACCGCCCACAGCCGCTGCGACGAGGGCTTCCTGCGGCTGAAGCGCTACCGCGCCCGCAACCGGCGCGCCGACGGCAGCCTGTCGTCCGAGTACCCCATCGACGTCATCGACCGGCCCAGCTTCGACGCGGTCGCGGTCTGCCTGTACGCTCGCGGCCCGGCCGGTTGGGAGGTGCTCACGCGCGCCGGCCTGCGCCCGGCCGCCCTCTTCCGCAGGGGCCGGCCGGTCTGCCTGCCCGAGCCCGAGTACCTGCTCGTCGAGGAGCTGGTGGCCGGCGTCGTCGAGCCGGGCGAGGTGGGGCTCGACGCGCTGCGCCGGCGGGCGGCCGACGAGGTGTGGGAGGAGGCCGGCCTGCGCGTCGCTCCCGCGGCGCTGGCGCCGCTCGGGGCCGGCTTCTTCATGCTCCCGGGGATCGCCTCGGAGAAGATCCACCTCCTCGCCGCCGAGGTCCCGCGGGGCGCCGGCCCGGCGGAGCGCGAGGCCGAGGGGGACGGCGACGGCTCCCCGCTCGAGGAGGGCGCGCGCCTCCGCTGGCGCCCGCTCCGGGAGGCCATCGCCGCCTGCGAGGCGGGCGAGATCGAGGACGCCAAGACCGAGATCGCGCTGCGGCGGCTGGCGGCGCGGCTCGAAGGGGCGCGTTGACTTCCGGGCCGTCGGCCCTAAAAGCATCCCCATGCCCGCGAAAGCCTCGCCGCTCGCCGAGAAGGTCCCCGCGCCGGACCGCGAGGAGGTCCTCGCCCTCTACCGGCGGATGCTCCTGCTGCGCCGGTTCGAGGAGGCCGCCGGGCGGGTCTACACCGAAGGCCGGATCGGGGGGTTCTGCCACCTCTACATCGGGCAGGAGGCGATCGCGGTGGGGGTGCACGCCGCGCTCGACCCGGCGCGGGATTTCCTCGTCAACGGCTACCGCGACCACGGCCACGCGCTGGCGTGGGGCACCGAGCCCGAGCGGGTGATGGCCGAGCTGTACGGGCGCGCCAGCGGCGTCACCAAGGGGAAGGGCGGCTCGATGCACATGTTCGACGCCGCCCGCCACAACTACGGAGGGTACGGGATCGTGGGCGGCCAGGTCCCGCTCGCGGTGGGGCTCGCGTTCGCGCAGCGGTACCGGCAGGCGGACGGGGTGGTGGTCTGCCTCTTCGGCGAGGCGGCGGTGAACAACGGCTCGTTCCACGAGTCGCTCAACATGGCCGCGCTCTGGAAGCTCCCCTGCATCTTCCTCTGCGAGAACAACCGCTACGGCATGGGCACGGCCATCGAGCGCAGCTCGGCGGTGACCGAGGTCTGGCAGCGCGGCTCGGCGAGCGCCGTCCGCGGCGAGCTGGTGGACGGCATGGACGTGCTGGCGATGCGGGACGCGGTGGCCCGCGCCGCCGCCGAGTGCCGGCCCCGCGACGGCCGCCCGGTGCTGCTCGAGGCGCGCACCTATCGGTTCCGCGGGCACTCGATGGCCGACCCGGCCACCTATCGGACCCGGGAAGAGGTGGAGCAGCAGAAGAAGCGCGACCCGCTCAACGTGCTCGCCGAGCACGCCCGGGCGGCCGGTTTGGAGCTGCCGCGGGGCGATCTGGAGGCGCTCGAGGCCGAGGTGGCGAAGCGGGTGCAGGCGGCGCTCGAGGCCGCGGATCAGGCTCCGGATCCCGCGCCGGAGGCGATCTGGCAGGACGTGTACGCCTCGCCCGCCGACCCCGCCCTGCACCGCGAGATCTGACGCCGGCGCGCCGGCCGTGGTAGGAGTCGGGCATGCTCGCCTCCGCCCACCTGCTCGCGCTGGCGCTCGCCGCCGGCTCTCCGTACCCGCCCCCGCACGGCTTCACGCCCGACGAGAAGACGAAGTGCGACATGGGCAAGGTCCGCTCGGCCGACGCCCGCGCGCCCGAGCTGCGCGTGGACACGCCGGCGGGCGTGGTGACCTACCAGGTCGCCGACGTGCGGGTGATCGGCAAGGACGGAGCGCCGCTCTCCGGGCTGGACGCGCTCAAGCCCGGCGACGACGTGCGGGTCTACTACGTCGTCCGGGACGGCGCGATCGCGCGCGAGGTGGACCTCGCCGACGCGCCGGCGCCCGGCATGGGCGCCCCCGCCGCCGCGGCCGCGAAGCCCTGAGGCGCCGGGCGGCTTGCGGCGGGGGAGGGCCGGGGAGGGGCTCCTCCGGGTGCGCGCGGAAGAGATTCGGCCCGGCCGGGAGATCCCGGCCGGGCCGACGCGTTTCAGTCGCTCGCCGCCGTCACTCCCGCAGCCCGGTCGCGATCGGCGCGTGCACCGAGGAGACCGAGAACTGCGAGCTCTCCTGGTGACAGACCGTGCAGCTCTCGGTGGGCGGGACGACGTACGTGAACGGGCTCTCTGGCGGCGAGGCGAGCGCCGGCGGGATGGTGAACCCGCCGACCGTCATCGCCTGCACGTGCGCCGCCGAGTCGCTGTGGTCGTGGCAGGAGAGGCAGGCCGAGCCCATGGGACCGACCACCGCCGGGCCGGGGTTGGTGGTGTTGCTGCCCTGCGGTCCGTTCGCCACCACGTGGTAGGTGGTCCCGGCCGCGTTCCCCGGCACCGAGTCGAGCGCGTAGGCGGGCGGCTGGCCCGCCGCCGGCACGCCGTGGCACTTGGCGCACTGGGCGGTGGTCCCGGGGAAGCGCACGTCGCCGAACTGCGTGAGGTTGCCGCCGAACGCGTAGATGTAGAGCGGGCTGTTCACGTCCAGGTTCTCGCCGGTGTGGATCTGGTGGATCATCACCTTGAACGTGATGGCCCGGGCGGGCAGCCCGTCGAGGGTCTTGGTCGGGTCGCCGAGCAGGGTGGTCGCGGACTGCCGGCCGCCCATGATCCGGGTGACGTCGAAGTTGTCCGGCGTGTGGCAGACGATGCAGTACTCCGCCGAGACCCGGTTGGCGCCGTGCACCGAGAGGTGCTCGTGGCAGACGTTGCAGTTGGTCGTCGCCACCGGGTTGCGCCGCGGCGTGCCGGTGTTCACGTCCCCGCCCGGCGCGAAGTAGTGGATGTCGTTCGCCTGGAACGGCTCCTCGTAATACGCGGTGCCGCCGGAGCTGGTGAGCGTGCCGGTGTGGTAGGGCGCCAGGCTGACGATGGCCTGCTCCTGCGAGGCGATCTTGGTGTTGCCGGCGCGCCCCTCGGCCCCCACCGCCCAGGTGCTGGTCGCGCCGGTCGGGATCACGGTCGTGAGCGGCGAGCCGCCTCCCGCGACCGGGACCACCGGGCAGCCGGCGGCGGCGCCGGGGTTGCTGGTCGCGAAGGGCTGGCTCGGGTCACCGCTGCGGGCCGCGAAGGTGAAGTGGAAGAAGCCGTCGCCCTGGCGGGTCGGCCGGGTGGCCAGGTTCAACTGCTGCGAGCAGGTGGTGGCGTAGCTGAAGTCGGCGCCGCTGCCGTCCGGGAACGGCCCCAGGCCGGAGATGGTGAAGGCGATGCGCCCCACGCCGTTCAGGGTGACGTTGCCGGGGTTGAGGGTCGCCTCGCTGAGGTCCGCCACCTGCTGCCCGGTCTTGGCCCAGGTGACGTCGTAGACCACCGTCGGGTTCGAGCCGGGCGCGGTGGTCTGCACGCTCTTGATGGTGACCATGAGCGGGTTGGCGGAGGGGTCGCTCCAGGTGTCGACGTGCTGCGAGGCGAAGCTCGACTGGTGGCAGGCGCTGCAGGTGGTGTCGGCCGTCTGCTGCCCGCCGTGGTGGGCCTGGTGGAACTTGGGCGTGGCGGTGGGGTCGCCGAACCAGGTGGCGTCGTGGCAGCTCGCGCAGGTCCGCCGCGCGAAGGCCGACTGGTACTGGGCCGCGTCCTGGCCGCCGATGACCGTGCCGCTCGCGTCCTTCGCCTGCTGGTGGCACATGGTGCAGTTGCGCATGTAGCCGGAGTCCTGGGGGTAGACCGTGCCGGCGGTGGCGAACCGGGTCGGGGTCGCGGGCGGCGGCTGCAGCGTGGAGTAGGTGAGCGGGTCGGGGACCAGGCTGCCGTAGACGTTGTCGCCGTTCTGGTAGCCGATGACGTGGTACTCCCAGCCGATCGCGTCCGGATCCTGGGTCGCGTTGGCGGCGGCGAGCGCCAGCTGCACCGTGGGCAGGTTGGCGCCGCGGTGCACGCGGTGGATGAGCGTGCTGAACGTGAGCGGGTTGAGCTGGCTCGGATCGTTGGTGTCGCTGGTGTCGGGATCCACGAGCTGCGTGGTGTGGCAGGTGACGCACAGCCGGACGTCCCGCCGGAACCCGCCGTGCACCTGCAGGATGCCGTGGCAGGCGTTGCAGTTCTGGGTGGCGGTGAGGTCGCGGGTGGTGGGGGTGCCGCCGCCCGGGACGAAGTCGAACACCGCGTTGACGATGTCGTTCTCCGCGGGGATGCCGGTGGTGCCGCCGGTGCCGGCGATGGGCCGGCTCGCCCAGACGCCGACGCGGTGGGTCGCGCTGGCGGTGTAGCCGCTCGGGAGCGCGAACTTGAAGGTGTACTGGAACTTCCCCCCGCCCTGGTCGGTGAGCGTCCCGGCGGTGCCCGACTCCGCGGTGGGCTGCTGGGTCGTGCCCTGGCGCCCGCCGGGCGCGGTGCCGGTCACGGCGTGCAGCATGTAGGCCTGGTAGGCGCCGAGCCCGCTCGCGGCGTCGGTGCCGAGCCAGGCGATGGTCCAGTTGAAGGAGACGTTGGTCGCGCTCGCCGGGCTCCCGGAGGCGTCGGCGAGGGTGAAGTCGACCTGGGGATGGCTGTCGGAGGTGATCCGAGCGCCGGTGATGTTGAGGTTCAGCCCCGCTCCGGTGGGAGAGGCGCTGCCCGTCTGCCCCTGCGGACCCGGCGTGCCCGCGGGGCCGCGGTCGCCTTTACAAGCCGTCAAGACGAGCGCGGCTGCCAACGCCATGCTGCCTGCGAACCGGACCAGTGGCTTCACGATCGTACCTCCAATGGAAGTGGATCGGCGCGCGGCGTGGACCTCGCTCGATCGGGCGACAATTTGGCCACGTCAGACCGGTTGAGTTCAAACTTCCTGATGGGGGAGGTGGGCGAGCGGGCGAGCGAGCGGGCGCAAACGGGTGCAGCGCCGCTGCGGCCTTTTCCTTGCGCCGGGGTGCTCCCTCCGTCAAAAGGCAGCGCATGCCGATCGTCTCCTACCGCGAGGCGCTGAACCAGGCGATGCGCGAGGAGATGGCGCGCGACGAGCGCGTGTTCCTGCTGGGGGAAGAGGTGGGCCAGTACAACGGGGCCTACAAGGTCTCGCAGGGCCTGCTCAAGGAGTTCGGACCGTGGCGGGTCGTGGACACGCCCATCGCGGAGCTGGGCTTCTGCGGACTGGGCGTGGGGGCGGCCATGGGCGGGCTGCGCCCCATCGTGGAGGTGATGACCTGGAACTTCGCCCTGCTCGCCTACGACCAGATCGTGAACAACGCGGCCAAGCTCCGCTCCATGTCGGGCGGCCAGCTCCACTGCCCGGTCGTGTTCCGGGGCCCGCAGGGGGCGGCCCACCAGCTCGCCTCGCAGCACTCGCAGGTCTTCGAGAGCACGTACGCCTTCGTCCCGGGGCTGAAGGTGTGCGTCCCCGCCACCCCGCGGGACGCCAAGGGGCTCCTCAAGACCGCCATCCGGGACGAGGACCCGGTGGTCTTCATGGAGTCCGAGGTGCTCTACGGCACGAAGGGCGAGGTGGAGGACGGGGAGCTGCTCATCCCCTTCGGGCAGGCAGAGGTGGCGCGCGACGGCGGCGACGTGACCATCGTCGCCTGGCAGAAGATGCGCTTCGTCGCGCTGAAGGCGGCCGAGCTGCTCGAGCGCGAGGGCGTGCAGGCGTGCGTCATCGACCCGCGGACGCTGCGCCCCTTCGACCTCGAGGCGGTGCTCGCCTCGGTCGCCCGGACCCACCGCTGCGTGGTGGTCGAGGAGGGCTGGCCCTGGATGGGGTCGGGAGCGCAGATCGCCGACTCGATCCAGCGCCACGGCTTCGACGACCTCGACGCTCCCATCCTGCGGGTCACCGGGCGGGACGTCCCCATGCCCTACGCGAAGCCGCTCGAGCACGAGGTGCTCCCCACGCCGGAGCGCGTGGTCGAGGCCTGCCGCCGAGTGCTGTACCGGAGCCCCTGATGGCCAAGCCGATCAACATGCCGAAGCTCTCGGACGAGATGACCGAGGGCAAGATCGCCGAGTGGCTCAAGAAGCCCGGCGACGAGGTGAAGCCGGGCGAGGTGGTGGCCCAGGTCGAGACCGAGAAGGCCACCCTCGACGTCGAGGCCTTCGAGGGCGGCGTGCTGCTCGCGGTCGTGGTGCAGGCCGGCGAGACGGCGCCGGTCGGGAAGCCCATCGCCTGGATCGGCAAGGCCGGGGAGAAGGTGCCCGGGGAGAGCGCGGCCGCGCCGGAGGCCCGCCCGTCCGCGCCGCCGCCCGCCCCCTCCCCGCCGCGCCGGGAGGGGCAGGGAGGGGCGACCTCGCGGCAGGCGGTCTCCGAGCCCCGGAGCGCCGCTCCCGCCGCCGAGCGGCCCGCGACCGGCACCTTCACCGGGCGCGTCCCGGTCTCCCCCGCCGCGCGCAAGGCGGCGCGCGATCGGGGCCTCGACCTCTCGGGCTTGAAGGGCTCCGGCCCGGGCGGTCGCGTGGTGCTCGCCGATCTGGAGCAGGCCCCCCGCGCCGCGGCGCCCGCCCCCGCCGCCGCCGCGGCTTCGGCGAAGCGCCGCCCCCTGCCGCCGAAGCGCCCGCTCCACGACGAGTCGATCCCGCTCTCGCCGATGCGCAAGGCGATCGCCCGCAACCTCGGCGTCGCCAAGCCGGGCTCGCCGCACTACTACCTCGAGATCTCCGCCGACGTGCGGCGGCTCGTCTCGCTGCGCGAGCAGCTCGAGGAGCTGGGGGACGGGCCGGTCTCCTTGAACGACCTCGTCCTCAAGGCCGCCGCCGAGGCGCTGACGCGCCACCCCGAGGTGAACGCCGCCTGGGGCGGCGACGCCATCCTGCGCCGCGGCGCGGTGCACATGGGGATGGCGGTGGCGGTGGAGGATGGGCTCGTCACCCCGGTGGTCCGCGACGCCGACCGCAAGTCGGTGCTCGAGATCGCCCGCCTCACCCGCGACCTGGCGAAGCGCGCCCGGGAGCGGCGGCTCAAGCCGGACGAGTACCAGGGCGCCACCTTCACCGTCTCGAACCTGGGCATGTTCGGGATCGACGCCTTCTACGCCATCATCAATCCGCCGGAGGCGGCCATCCTGTCGGTGGGCACGGTGCGCAAGGTCCCCTGGGTGGACGAGGCGAGCGGCGAGATCGTGGCCGTCGAGCGCTGCCGGTTCGGCCTCTCCGGCGACCACCGGGTGATCGACGGCGCGGTGGGGGCGCGCTTCCTGCAAACCTTCCAGGCGGTGGTGGAGGCGCCCCTCCGGCTCGTGGCCGCGACCTGACCGTTGGGCTAGGGTAGGCCGCGGGAGGGCGCACGATGGCAGCGAGGCCCGCGAGGACGCCGAAGGCGAAGGCGCGCATCGAGAAGGACACCCTGGGGGCCGTGGAGGTGCCCGCCACGGCGCTCTACGGGGCGCAGACCGCGCGCGCCGTCCAGAACTTCCCCATCTCCGGCCTCACCGCCCACCCGGCGTTCCTGGACGCCACGGTGCGCGTGAAGCTCGCCGCCGCGCGCGTGAACGCCCGGCTCGGCCTGCTGCCGCGCGACAAGGCCCGGGCCATCGAGGCGGCCGCGCGGGAGGTGCTCGCCGGGAGGTGGCGCGAGGACTTCGTGGTGGACGTCTACCAGGCCGGCGCCGGCACCTCCCACAACATGAACGTGAACGAGGTGCTGGCGAACCGCGCCTGCGAGCTCCTCGGCGGCCGGCGGGGCGACAGGGCGCTGGTCGATCCCAACGACCACGTCAACATGGCGCAGTCCACCAACGACGTGGTCCCGACCGCCATCCGCCTCGCCGCGCTCGAGCTCGCGCCGGCGGTGCTCGAGGCGGTGGGCGAGCTCGCCGCCACCTTCGAGGCCAAGGCGCGCGCCTGGGACGGCCTCGTGAAGGCGGGGCGGACCCACCTGATGGACGCGACCCCCGTCCGGCTCGGGCAGGAGGTCTCCGGCTGGGCGGCGGCGCTGCGCCATGCCGGGCGCCGCGTCTCCGAGGCCTTGCCGGAGCTGGCGGTGCTCGGCATCGGCGGCACCGCCGTGGGGACCGGCCTGAACGCGCAACCGCGCTACCGAGCGCTCGTGTGCAAGGAGCTCGACCGGCTCACCGGGATCCCGTTCGTGCCGGCCGCCAACCTCTTCTACGCCATGCAGTCGCTCGCGCCCTTCGCGTCGCTCTCCGCCGCGCTGCGCACGCTGGCGCTCGAGCTGCTGCGCATCGGCGGCGACGTGCGCCTGCTCGGGAGCGGGCCCAACACCGGCCTGGGCGAGCTGAGGCTCCCGCCGGTGCAGCCCGGCTCCTCCATCATGCCGGGCAAGGTGAACCCGTCGATGGCGGAGATGCTGGCGATGGTCTCCTACCAGGTGATCGGGCTCGACGCCGCCGTCGCCGCCGCCACCAGCGGCGGCCAGCTCGAGCTCAACGTGATGATGCCCCTGGTGGCCCACGACCTGTGCCACGCCCTCACCATCCTCGCCAACGCGGTGCGCGCGTTCGACCGCCGCTGCGCGCGCGGGCTCGAGGCCGATCGCGAGCGGCTCGCCTTCTACGCGGAGCGGACGGTCAGCCTGGCGACGGCCCTGGCGCCGCGGCTCGGCTACGCCGCCGCCGCCGAGATCGTGAAGGAGTCGGTGCGCACCGGCCGCTCCATCGTGCAGCTGGCGGTGGAGCGGGGCGGGCTCACCCCCGCCGAGGCGCGCCGGCTCCTCGACGCGGCGCGGCTCACCGAGCCGGGCCGGCGGTGATCCGGGGTGGTGCGGGAGCGCGGCGAAGCGCCCCCCTTCGGCTATGATGCGCGCCGTGCTCCGCCTCCGCCCGCTGCTGGCCGCGTCCCTGCTCGCGGCGGCTCTCGCCCGCCCCGCCCTGGGCGCGGCGCGCGCCGTGCCACCCTCCCACCCCGCGGGCCGGAGCGTGGGCCAGGTGACGGGGACGCTCCACCACAAGGGGTGCCAGTCGGTGGCGGCCGGCGCCACCGTGGCGGTCATCGGGCGAGACGCCTCCGTCACCGCCGACGCGCTAGGCCGCTTCTCCATCGCCTTGCCGCCGGGCCGCTACTCGCTCCTCATCGGCGGGCCGAATTTGGTCCCGGATCAGCGCGTGGACGACGTGGACGTGGCGGCCGGCAAGACCAGGGACCTCGGGCTGGTGGGCGTCTGGCCCGAGGAGCGGCCCCAGTCCTGCGGATCGCCGGAGGGGCAGGCGCCCGCGGAGGAGCCGGTGGTCGCGGTGGCCCCCGAGGCGCCCTCGCTCGACCTGCCCGGCGGCGAGGTGGGGCGCGCCCCGGCCGCCTCCGAGCACCTCTGGGTGCGCGGCGGTCCGGGCGGCGGCCCCGGGCAGTTCGGGATGCAGGGAAACCCCGCCCGCCAGGACGAGGACGCCCTCGGGCCGTCGAGCTTCGCCGTGGGGAGCGCCGGCTCGCTCCAGGTCCTCGACGCCCTCAACGGCAGGGTGGAGCGGTTCGACCCGCGCGGCCGGCCGGCCGGGAGCTTCCCGCTGCGCAGCCAGGGCACCGAGCACGTGGTGGAGTCCGACCTCGCCGTCTCCGAGGACGGCCACGTCTACGTCTTCCACGGCGGCGAGCCGCCCACCCTGGCCCAGTACGATCCCGCCGGCAGGCTGCTCGTCTCCGGCGCGCTCCACTCCTCGTTCCGCGGGGTGGACCAGCTCTTCTGCCCCAAGCAGCGGCCGCTGTTCCTCATGCAGAACGGGCAGGCGGTGAAGGTCGAGCTGGCGTGGGGCGGCATGCACGCCGAGGGGCTGCTCCCGGGGCTGCCGGTGGGGAGCGACCTCTTCGTGCGGGCGGAGCGGGTGAGCCGCTGGCTCGCGGCGGTGAAGCTGTCGAGCGCCGACGGTCGGGTGCGGCGCAGCATCCAGCTCCACTCGCGCGTGCCGCTCACCGGCGTGCGGCTGGTGGGGGTGGATCGGCACGGCCTGCTGGTGGTGGCCGTGGACCGGGCCGACGGGGCCGACGAGAACGCGCCCGCCGCCGAGGTGCTCCTCCTCGCGCTCACGGCGCAGGGGCAGCTCTCCGGCGTCGGCGCGGTCCCGCCCGGCGACCGCCGCTTCGAGTTCCGCGAGTTCGTCGTCGCCCCGGACGGCACGGTGGTGCAGATGCAGTCCGACGCCGGCGAGGTGCGCTTCGTGCGCTGGATCCTGCCGCCGCCGCCGCAACAGTCGGTCGCCGGCGAGGGGCTGGTCCGGGGCCGGGTGCTCGACGGCGGCCGCCCGTCGAGCGGAGCGGTGGTCTCGGTCGGCCGGCCTCGCCGGTTCGTCCCGGTGCGGCCGGACGGCAGCTTCGAGATCCGGCTCCCGCCGGGACACTACCTGCTCTCGGTGCGCCGCCCGGGCGCGATCCCGTCCGGCTTCCTCGAGCCGCAGCCGCTGGAGCGGCGGGTCTCGATCTCGGCCGGCGCCACGGTGGACCTGGGGTCGCTGCCGCTGCCCCTGCCGCGCCGCATGCCGGAGCCGCTCGCTCCCCGCCCGCTCCCCGAGCCGCTCGACCCGTTGCCGCCGCCCGGCGCGGCGCCCGTCGAGCCGAGCGGGCTCTAGCCAGACCCTTCGCCGCCGCCCGGCGGCTCGAACCGAGAGGCAGGCACCCATGGCAGCCAGGCTGGACTTCTTCTTCCTCCCCGAGGACGAGCGCGCGCTCTTCCGCGTGCTCGCGCGCCACGAGCTCACCCTCTACCCGGAGCTGGTGCCGCCCGGCTACGAGGCGCCGAAGGTGGACGAGCGGGCGATGGAGGGCTTCTCCGGAGCGGCCTGCTACCTCGCCGCCGAGCGCTTCGGGGACGTCATCGCCCACCCGCTCAAGCGCGGCCCGGGCAAGGGGATGCTCGAGATCGAGGAGGTCCCCTCGCCGGTGTTCCACTACGAGCGCTGCGTGCGCAACGAGGAGGGCGAGCTGGTGGGCGGGCGGATCTGGGCCGAGCTCGACATGACCCGCGACGCGAAGGAGAACCGGGCCAAGCCGCTCGGCCTGCGCCGCCTCCACGACGAGATCCACGCCTGGCTGCGGAAGACCTGCCGGCGGAGCGATCCCAAGGGCTTCTGGGTCGGTCCCAAGGCGGCCGCCGCCTGGAAGAGCGATGGGCTCGTGCTGCGCGAGCCCGGACACCGGGGCGGGACCTACGGCGTCTGGCGCTGACGCGCTCCCCCGCCGCGCGCGCGGCGGAAGAGCGGCGGGGCGGGGCGGGCCGCGGCCTCGCCGACCGCCAAGAAAAAAGCCCCGCCAAGTCTCACACTTGGCGGGGCGCTCCGAGTGACCCCTACGGGATTTGAATCCGCCTTCGGATCACCCGGTAGAGGTCTCCACAACAACCCCGACGAGGCGGCACGCGGCTCCGCATGGCCGGCGGACGCGTCGCGAGGCGTCGCGAGCGCGCCGGACACGTCCGGGCTGCCTCAAGTCACGCCCGACCTCTTCATCGCCGCCGGCGCCATCGCGGCCGAGCGCGCGGCGCGCCAGCGGGCCGGCCGCGGTGAGGTTGAGGGCATCCTGCGGCGCGCCGCCGAGCAGGCCGGGCGGCTTCTCGCGGGCGGGGTGGCGTGATGGCCGGGCTCCCTTGGGTGAAGGTCGCGACCGACTTCATGGACGACCCGAAGGCCCTGGCGCTCGCCCACCGGCTGAGCGACCCGCGCGCGCCGCTGCACCTCCCAGCGATCTGGGGCCACTTCGCCCGGCACTACGCGGACGGGTCCATGCCCGACACCGAGGACGCGATTCGCGCGCTCGAGCGGGCGGCCCTGTGGGTCGGCCCGGCGGGCGCCCTCGTCGAGGGCCTCCTCGCCGTCGGGCTCCTCGAGCGGAAGCGGAAGAGGGTCGCGGTGCACGCCTGGGGCGAGTGGCAGGAAGGACACGCGCGCAAGCTGGAGCGCGACCGTGCACGCATGCGCGCGAAACGTGCGGAACATCAGGGGAACGGTCGCGCGACGGTCGAACGAGGGTCGCGCGACCGTCGCGGGACAGAGGAGATGGAGAGGAGAGAAGAAGAAGATACCCCCTCGCTTCGCTCGGGGGGCGACGCGGCTGCGCCGGCCGCCGCGCCGCCGGAGCAAGCTGCGACGGCGCCCTCCGAGTTCCAGACCGTGGTGCGCCACTGGTTCGCAGCCTGGGAGCGGGCAGGCCGCGGCAAGCACACCTCGCTCACCGGCGCCGACGGCTTGAACCTGAAGCGCCTGGTGCGCGAGCTCGGCGCTGGGGAGGTCATGGCGCGGATGGACCGGGCGCTCTCGGACCCGTGGTTCCTCGAGCGCGCGGACCTGGCGCTGTTCTTCAGGCAGCGGAACAGGTTCGCGTCCCCGGGCCGCGCCGCCGCGCCGGTGGCGGCCGACTGGGGTCGGATGGCCGCTGCGATGCGGGGCCCGGAGCTCAGGGCGATCGGCGAGGAGCTGTTCCGGCGTTCCGCGACCTTTCCGCAGCTCGGGCGGGCGGTGGAGATCCTCGCCGACGTGCCCGGGACGATGGTTGGGGACGTGCTCGTGCTGGAGGCCAGGGACGAGTTCCAACGCCAGCGGTTGGCCGACAGCGTCGGCCAGTTGCTGCTTGAGATCGCCCCGGATGTGCTCGGTCGTGCGGTGAGCATCGACGTGGTGACGAGGCTGCACACGGCGGCGGGAGTGGCACGATGACGGACCCAATCGAGGCCCTGAGGCACAGGCTCGAGGAGTTGCGTGCTCGGTTCGGCAGGCCACGCGCCGATGGCCAGGCGGCCGCGCCGCGCCCTCTGCCCCTGTCAACGAACGAGGAGCCGCCGCCCCGCCACTGGTCCGAGGTCGACGATGACGACGAGTAGGGGCCCTACCCTTAGTTTCCCCTCGGGGGGGGGCGGAGGCACGGGTGTGCAAAGGCGCGATTCCGGTCTAGTTCTAAGGAAATCAAAGGGTTGCCATGGTTGCCAAGGTTGCCAAGCAGCGAGCGAAGTTGTCCATCCGTGATGACGGAGGCGCCCGTGAACCTGCGTGAAGTCGGGCGGCACCTGGGCGTCAGCCACACAGCGATCCAGAAGGCGATCAAGAGCGGTCGCCTGTCTCGGGCCGTCACCCGCGACGCCAAGGGAAAGGTCAGCATCGATCCGGTGATGGCGGCCGCGGAGTGGCAGAACACGGGTCGGCTACCGACCACCGGCAGCGCCCTGAAGGCCCACACCGCCGCCGGCCTGGTGGGGGAGATGGCCCAGCGGCTCTCCGAGCTCATCGGCGCGCAGTTGCAGGTGCTCGGGCGACAGGTGACGGCCTCCCTTCCGTACCTGGTGGCGGGCGCGGTTGAAGCGATCCGCGGCAAGGGCCGAGAGCCGAGCAGGTCGGAGCTCGAGGCGGTGCTGCTGCAGCGGCCGGGAGCCGAGGCCGAGCGGTACCTGTGGATCTACGCGCTCCTCCTGGCCGCGATCGATGACGGGCTCTCGGCCGCCGATCGGATCGAGATGGCGCGGGGCGAGGGCCGGAGAGCGGTGCTCGGTGAAGCCGATGGGGTGGCCGATGGCGACGAAGGGTGACGACGTGCTCGAGGTGAAGCTCTCGGCCGAGGTCCAGGCCCTGATCTGCGTGCTGGCGACGCACGCGCTCGCCGGGGCTCGAGAAGCCCTGCAGAGGCTCCGGGACGAGGGGCACACGGTGACGGAGGCGAACCTGAAGCGGGTGGTCTCGGCGCTGCGCGTCCGCGAGTTCTGCTCCTCCGCTCTGGTCCTGGGAACGGACCCCGAGGTCAGCAACGAACAGCTCATCGAGGCAGCGCGCGCCGCCGGCGCCCAGGCTGTTCGTGAGGCCGGCCCGTTCCTGCGGATGGTGAACTGAGGATGGGCACCTTCGCCGACAACCTGGCGCGCCTCCGGGTGGCAGCCGCCACCGGGGTGGTCCCGGCCGACCTGGTCCGGTGGGTCATCGAGACCATCTCGAGTTCCGCGCCAAGCGCGGAGCTGAAGGAGGCCCGAAACATCATGCTCCGAGAGGCGGCCGCGCGCGTCAGCGGTACCCGGTGGGCGAAGGCCCGGAGGATCGAGCGCGAGATCCGAGAGGTGTCCCAGGCCAGCCCTCTTTCCGACCATCGAGAGGAAGATGGCGTCCGGGAGTTCGTCGCGAAGGCCCTCGAGCTCGCGCCGCCGCCCGAGAGCTTCCGGCAGCTCCGGCGCGTCCTGGGATAGGGACATCGAGGTAGGGACGCACGTCCCTACTGGACGTGTCCTCGTGTGCGCGTGTCAGGCTGCCAACATGCAGACCCGCGCCATTTCGATCGACCTCGGGGAGCGCGAGCGGAAGGAAGCCGCCGCGGCGCGCCGCTTCCCCGTCTCGGTGAGCTCGGAGACGCCCGTCGCGCGCCGCGACTGGCAGACCGGGAAGATGTTCGACGAGGTCCTGTCGCACGCGCCAGGTGCCGTCGACCTGAGCCGGGCTCCGCTGCCGGTGCTCGAGGGCCACGATCGAAGCACCACGAACATCGGGGTCGTGACCGGCCTTCGCGCCGAGGGCGGCCGCCTGCGCGGTGAGCTGGTGCTGGGGGCGAGCCAGCGCGCTCAGGAGCTCGCCGCCGACATCGCCTCCGGCATCGTGACCGGCCTCTCCGTCGGGTACCAGATCACCGAGGAGCAGCGCGACGAGAAGGCAAAGCGAGTCGTCGCCACCCGGTGGATGCCCTTCGAAGTCTCGATCGTCCCCATCCCCGCCGACGTGTCCGTCGGCATCAACAGGAGCCACGCCATGGAAGAGAACAACATCCCCTCCCCGAGCCCCGCCGGCCCGCCCGAGAGCGCCATCGAGGCCGCGACGCGCGCGGAGCGCCAGCGCGCGGCGGACATCCGCTCCATCGTCCGGCGCGCCCGGCTCCCCGACGGCATCGCGGACCAGCTCGTCAACGACGGCGCCACGCTCGACCAGGCGCGCGCGGCGGTCCTCGACAAGCTCGCGACGGCCTCTGAGTCCTTCCGGACGATGCAGCACGTGCCGCCGGACGCGGGGATCCACTTCGGCTCGGTCGAGGCCGGGAACGACTACGCGGAGGACTTCCGCGCCGCCGCCGTGGATTCGATCCTCCTGCGGTCGGGGATCCCCGTCGAGCAGCCGCACGCCGCGGCGCGCGACGTCAGCGCTTCCACCCACGAGCTGGCGCGGCTCTGCCTGAGCCGGGCGGGGCTCTCGGTTCGGTTCCAGCGGGGGCCGGAGCTGATCAAGCGCGCGCTGACCACGTCGGAGTTCCCCGGGCTGCTCGGCGACGCTCTGCACAAGACCATCCGCACCGGCTACGAGAACGAGCCGGCGAGCCATCGGAAGTGGGTCCGGGTGGCGCCGATCGAGGACTTCCGCCTGCAGCATCGGCCCATCATCGGTTCGGCCCCGGCTCTCGAGCCGGTGGACGAGCACGCGGAGTTCACGTTCGGCAGCCTTTCCGACGACGAGACCAGCTACCGCGTCTCGAAGTACGGGAAAATCGTGGCGCTGAGCTGGGAAGCCCTGGTGAACGACAACCTGGGTGCCTTCCTGCGCGTGCAGCCCGGCCTCGGCCAGGCGGCGCGCCGGAAGGAGGCCGACACGGTTTACGCCATCTTCTCCGACAACGCGGGCGCCGGGTCCGCCATGCAGGACGGCGTGAACCTGTTCGACGCCACCCACGGCAACGTGACCGCGGCCGGGGCGCTCAACGCTCAGCTCCTCAGCACGGCGCGCGCTCTGCTCCGAAAGCAGCAGGCGCTCGGCGGAGGATACCTGGCTCTCGTCCCGCGCTACTGGATCGTGCCCAGCGAGTTCGAGACCGACGCCGAGATCATCATGGCGAACGCCAGCCGGCGCATGACCACGGAGAAGACGACTCCCGAGTGGATCGAGTCGGTGGAGCTGGTGGTCGAGCCGCGCCTCGCCTCGACTGCGTGCTTCCTCGCCGCCGACCCCGGCCAGATCGACACGGTGGAGCTGGGCATCCTCGAGACCGAGCCGCAGAACAACCCGAGCGCCGTGATCGGCGCTGGCCCCGGCCCCTCGATCGAGCAGGATCTCGGGTTCGTGCGTGACGAGGTTCGGTGGAAGGTGCGGCACACCTTCGGCGCGAAGCCGCTCGACTGGCGCGGCCTCGTGAAGATGCCGGTCAACAGCTACTAGCGCATCTCCTGCTCGGCGTGCCGTACGCACGCCGAGAGGGTGGTTGCACGCCGGCCGCGCGGCCCGACCGAGGACCTACCGCTCTTCTCTCCTGTCGAGCGGTAGGAGGCCGCAACTCTTCAGCGCTGTGCAAGGAGCGCCGCCATGGGGACCACCACCGACTACCCCCTCTCGATCACGATTCGTGCGATCGACAAGGCCACCGCGCCGCTGCGCGCGATGAACCAGCGGCTGCGCGAGAGCACCGCGCCGGTGCGCCAGCTGGGCGCGAGCCTGTCCTCGCTCTCCGGCGAGGTCGGGATCACGAAGCTCGCCAGCTCGTTCCAGGACGTCGCCGGCAGGGTGGCGGGGCTCGGGCTCAAGATGCTCGGGCTCGAGGCGATCAGCGTCGGCGCGCTCTACCACATCGTGCGCGGCTCGGTGGACGCAGGCGAGGAGCTGTTCCACGCTGCCAAACGGGCGGGGATGACGGTAGACGCCTACGCCCAGCTCCGGTTCGCTGCGGAGCAGGCCGGAGTGGAACAGGAGCAGTTCGCCTCGGCGATCGACCAGTTCAACAAGCGCCTCGGCGACGCCAAGGCGGGTGGCGGACCGCTCCTCGAGTTCCTGCAGAAGGTGAGCCCGGTGCTCGCCACCCAGGTGGCCAGCGCGAAGAGCTCAGAGGAGGCTCTCGGCCTCCTGACGAAAGCCTTCGAGAAGGTGAAGGACCCGGCGAAGCTCGCCGCGCTGTCGGCGGCCGCCTTCGGCAAGGGCAGCGTCGAGATGGGGCAGTTCCTCCACGAAGGGACCGAGGAGATCGAGAAGCAGTCGAGGCTCTACAGAATGTTCGCGGGGAGCAAGGAGGTCTCGACTCTCGCGGCCTCGGAGCTCGCGAAGGCTTTTGGACGTATGAACACCGCCGCGGGCGGCCTGCGAGGCGCCCTCGTGTCAGGTCTCTACCCGGGTGTGCTCGCCATCACGAACGCGCTGACGATGTTCATGGCCGAGCACCGCGAGAGCCTGGCCGGTTGGGCGCGCAGCACGAGCACCGCCATCAGCAAGTGGGTGGCCGAAGGGGGCATGGAGAAGCTGACCAAGGCGCTGGGGGAAATCTCGTCGGCCGCCGGGTGGGTCGTCGATAAGCTCGGCGGAGTCGGCAACGCCGCGCTGATCGCCGCAGGCGCGCTCGGCATCCAGCTCGCGGCGTCGGTGGGAGGCGCCACCAAGGAGCTCGTCCTCCTGGTCGTCCAGCTCGCGCGCACGGCCTACGGACTCGCGGCGCTGGCCTTCGGCCCGGTGGTAGCGGCGATCGGCGACTTCATCGTCGCGATCCGCGCCGGGTACGGGGTCATGGCGGCCTTCAACCTCATCCTGACCGCGAACCCCATCGGCGCCATCATCACCGGAATCACCCTGCTCGCCGGCGCGGCGTACCTCATCTACAAGAACTGGGCGCCGATCAAGAAGTTCTTCGAGGACCTCTGGGACACCCTGAAGCAGGTCTTCTCGAGCCCGATCGCCTCCATCCAGAAGGCCTGGAACTGGGTGACGGGAGGGTCGAGCAGTAGCTCCGACTCGACGGGCGTGCAGGCGGCGCGCCCGACCATCGGCGCGAACGCGGCCGCCCCGCAGGCCGCCAGCGCGCGGCCGCCGGCTCAGCAGGCCCACGTCACCGTCGACTTCAACAACCTCCCGCCCGGTGCCCGCGTCAGCCAGGATCCGAGCGGAACCGCCGCCCTCGATCTGGGCCTCGGATACTCCATGGTGACGCCGTGAGCGGACCTCAGCTCGGGTGGGTAGATGGCCTCGGTGAAGCTGTCCGAACGGCGCTCTCCGACTGGCTCTCGAAGAACGGGCCGAGTTCGGTGAAGGGGGAAGAGG
>JAJXVM010000160.1 GCA_021782135.1 Myxococcales bacterium
CCCTCCGCCGCGGCCGGCGCGCGCACCCCCGCCGGCCCGGCCGCGCACCCGGCCCGCGAGCTCCGCGTGGACGAGCCGCTGGTGGTGGGGGCCGGCAAGGACGACCTCGCGCTCGCCGGCAAGAACGACGAGGAGCTCTTCGCCGTCGGCACCGCGGCCTACGCCGCGCGGGAGTACCGCCGGGCGGCGGCCGCCTTCGCCCGGCTCGCCGACCTGTACCCGCGCTCGCCGCGGCTCGCGACCGCGCTCTTCGACGCCGGGCTCGCCTACGAGCGGTGCTCGGAGTGGCGCCTGGCGCTGGAGCGGTTCCGGGCGCTGTCGCGCGGGTTCACCGGGCCCGACGCCGACGAGGCGGCCTTCAAGTCGGCGGAGTGCCTCTACCACCTGCGCGAGCTCGCGGATGCCCGGAAGCTCCTCGACGGGCTGGCCGCGCGCTCCGACCTGCCGCTCCAGGAGCACCTGCGGGCGCTGGTGCAGCGCGGGGTGGTGGAGCTCGAGGCCGGCGACCGCGAGGCGGCGGAGCGCTCGTTGCGGCTCGCCACCTCCGCCTGGGGCGAGGCGCGGGGACGCGAGGAGCTCGACGACTACTACCCCGCCCAGGCCCAGTTCTACCTGGGCGAGATCTACCGCGGGCACTTCCAGGCCATCCGGCTGCGGCCGGACGCCGGCGACGAGGACCGCCTGGGTCGCGATCTCGAGGCCAAGGCCGAGATGCTGCTCTCCGCGCAGGGCCACTACCTGCGCGCCATCCAGGTCGGGAACCCGCAGTGGACGGTGGCGGCCGGCGCCCGCATCGGCGAGCTCTACGACGACCTGCACGCCCACCTCACCGACGCGCCGCTGCCGCCCGGGCTCGACGCGGAGCACGCCCGCGCCTACCGCGCCGAGCTGGCGCGCAAGCTGCGGGTGCTGGTCACGAAGGCCATCGGGACCTACGAGCAGACGCTGGCGGCCGCCCGGCGCACCGGCGTGGACAACGAGTGGGTGGAGCGGACGCGCAAGGCCCTGGAGCGCATGCGGGCGGCGGTCGCCGGCCCGCCGGGCTCCTAGCGCCGGACGGCCCCGCCGGGCCGTCCGTCATAACGGCATATCGTCCAACACTTCGCGCGCATGAGCGCGCTGTCTGCGCTGTGAATGGCTATTTTCAGGCGTGAGCGAGATTCGTCCGCTTGACAGGACGAACGTCCGCCATTTAGGATTCCGCTCGTCGATCCACTCCAGGACCCGGCCACGCCGGACGAAAGGCTGAAGAGAACCATGGCCCTCCCGTCGAACCGCAAGCCCCGCTTCGAGACGCTGCAGGTGCACGCCGGCCAGGAGCCCGCGCCGGGCACCAACTCGCGGGCCGTGCCCATCTACCAGACGACCTCCTACACCTTCGACTCGGCCGAGCACGGGGCGAACCTCTTCGCGCTGAAGGAGTTCGGCAACATCTACACGCGCATCATGAACCCCACCACCGACGTCTTCGAGAAGCGGGTCGCCGCGCTCGAGGGGGGCGTGGCGGCGCTCGCGACCTCGTCGGGACAGGCGGCGCAGTTCCTGGCCATCGCCAACCTCGCCGCGGCCGGCGACAACGTCGTCTCGGGCAGCACGCTCTACGGCGGCACCTACAACCAGTTCAAGGTGACCCTGCCGCGCCTGGGGATCGGCGTGAAGTTCGTGGACGGCGACAACCTCGGCGACTTCCGCAAGGCGATCGACGCCCGGACCAAGGCCATCTACGTCGAGAGCCTGGGCAACCCGTCCTTCAACATCCCCGACTTCGAGGCGCTCTCGCAGCTCGCCCACGAGAACGGGATCCCGCTCATCGTGGACAACACCTTCGGCGCCGGCGGTTACCTGGTGCAGCCCATCGCCCACGGCGCCGACATCGTCGTCGAGTCGGCCACCAAGTGGATCGGCGGCCACGGCACCTCCATCGGCGGCGTGATCGTCGACTCGGGGAAGTTCGACTGGGCCGCCTCCGGGAGGTTCCCGGTCTTCACCGAGCCCTCGCCCGGCTATCACGGCCTGGTCTTCAACGACGTCTTCGGGCCCAAGGGCCCCTTCGGCAACATCCAGTTCATCATCCGCGCCCGCGTCGAGGGGCTGCGCGACCTCGGCCCGGCGATCTCGCCCTTCAACGCCTTCCTGCTCCTGCAGGGGCTCGAGACGCTGTCGCTGCGCGTGCAGCGCCACGTGGACAACGCGCTGGCGCTGGCGAAGTGGCTGGAGCAGCACCCGCAGGTCTCCTGGGTGAGCTACCCGGGCCTCGAGAGCCACCCGTATCACCAGCGCGCGCGCAAGTACCTGCGCCACGGCTTCGGCGGCGTCCTCTGCTTCGGGATCAAGGGCGGGTTCGAGGCCGGGAAGAAGTTCATCGACTCGGTGAAGCTCTCCTCGCACCTCGCCAACGTCGGCGACGCGAAGACGCTGGTCATCCACCCCGCCTCGACGACCCACCAGCAGCTCAGCGCCGAGGAGCAGAAGTCGGCCGGGGTCACCCCGGAACAGATCCGGGTCTCGGTGGGCATCGAGCACATCGACGACATCGTCGAGGACTTCGCCGAGGCCCTCGCGGCGGCCAGGTAAGCGATCCCGGCGGGCGCGGCCGCGCGCCGCGCCCGCCCTCTCCCCGTCCACCCCACCCTCTCCCGCCCCGCGCCGGCACACCGCCGGACGCGAACGGTCCCCCTTGCCGAGCGAGCCTGGCATGCCCGAGACGAACGCCGCCCGCGCCCTCTCCCACCTCGACTGGCTCGAGGCCGAGGCCATCCACGTGCTGCGCGAGGTGGCCGGTCAGTGCCACAGCGCGGCCCTCCTCTTCTCCGGCGGCAAGGACTCGGTCTGCCTGCTCCGGCTCGCCGAGAAGGCCTTCCGTCCGGGGCGCTTCCCCTTCCCGCTGCTGCACGTCGACACCGGCCACAACTACCCGGAGGTGATCGCCTTCCGCGACCGGCGGGCCGCCGAGCTGGGGGAGCGGCTGGTGGTGCGCTCGGTGGAGGACTCGATCGCGAGCGGCCGGGTGGTGCTCGCCCACCCCGGCGAGTCTCGCAACAAGCACCAGTCGGTGACGCTCCTCGACGCCATCGCCGAGCTGGAGCTCGACGCCTGCATCGGGGGGGCCCGCCGGGACGAGGAGAAGGCGCGCGCCAAGGAGCGGGTCTTCTCCTTCCGCGACGAGCTCGGCCAGTGGGATCCGAAGCGCCAGCGGCCCGAGCTCTGGAGCCTCTACAACGCCCGCATCCGGCGCGGCGAGAACATCCGCGCCTTCCCCATCTCCAACTGGACCGAGCTCGACGTGTGGCAGTACATCGCCCGCGAGCGGCTGGAGCTGCCGTCCATCTACTTCGCCCACGAGCGCGAGGTGGTGCGCCGCGGCGGCGCCCTGGTGCCGGTGACCCCGCTCACCCCGCCCCGGCCCGGCGAGCGGGTCGAGCGCGTCTCGGTCCGCTTCCGCACCGTGGGAGACATCACCTGCACCGCGCCGGTCGAGTCGACCGCGCGCACGGTGGAGGAGATCGTGGCCGAGACCGCCACCACCACCGTCACCGAGCGCGGGGCCACCCGGCTCGACGACCAGACCTCGGACGCCTCGATGGAGCAGCGCAAGAAGGAGGGATACTTCTGATGCCCGCCGCCGAACGGATCGCCGACCCCTCGCGGGAGGATGCCGGGCTGCTGCGCTTCCTCACCTGCGGCAGCGTGGACGACGGCAAGAGCACCCTCATCGGGCGCCTGCTCCTCGACACCCGCTCCATCCTGGCCGACGCGCTCACCGCCATCGAGCGCACCTCGAGGCGCCGCGGCCTGGAGCGGGTGGACCTCTCGCTCCTCACCGACGGCCTGCAAGCCGAGCGCGAGCAGGGGATCACCATCGACGTCGCCTACCGCTACTTCTCCACCGGGCGGCGCAAGTACATCATCGCCGACGCCCCCGGGCACGAGCAATACACCCGCAACATGGTGACCGCGGCCTCGACCGCCGACCTGGCCATCATCCTGGTGGACGCGCGCAAGGGGCTGCTCACCCAGACCCGCCGCCACTCCACCCTGGCCCACCTGGTGGGCATCCCGGAGCTGGTGGTGGCGGTGAACAAGATGGACCTGGTGGGCTTCTCCCGCGAGGTCTTCGACCGCATCGCCGCCGAGTACCGCGACTTCGCCGGCCGGCTCGGGCTCCGCGAGGTCCGCTTCGTCCCCATGTCGGCGCTCGACGGCGACATGGTGGTGGAGCGCGGGGACCGGCTCGGCTGGTACGAGGGGCCGACCCTGCTCGAGATCCTCGAGGCCGCGCCGGCCTCGGGCGCCCGGCCGGAGGAGCGGTTCCGCTTTCCCGTCCAGTGGGTCTGCCGGCCCCACACCGCCGAGCACCACGACTTCCGCGGCTACATGGGGAGGGTCGAGTCGGGCCGGATCGCCCCTGGCGACCGGGTGGTGGTGCTGCCGTCCGGCTCGGTGAGCCGCGTGCGCCGGGTCGAGGTGCAGGGCGAGGCGCGCGCCGAGGCGGTGAGCCAGCAGTCGGTCACGCTGCTCCTCGAGGACGACGTGGACGTCGGCCGGGGAGACCTGCTGGTGAAGCTCGGCGAGGAGCCCGTCCCGACCCGCGAGCTCACCGCCACCGTCTGCTGGCTCGGCGAGGCGCCGCTCACGCGCGCGCGGCGCTATTTGGTACGCCACGCCACCCGCGAGGTGCGGGCGGTGCTCGCGGACGTGGCCCACCGGCTCGACGTGAACACCTCGGAGGAGCTTCCGGCGGAGGAGCTGGCCATGAACGACATCGGCCGGGTCACCTTCCGGCTGGCCCAGCCCATCTGCCCCGACCCCTACGTCGAGAACCGCGCCACCGGCGCCTTCATCGTGGTCGACGAAGCCACCAACGACACCGTCGGCGCCGGGATGATCGGCTAAAGGAGATCCATGAGCCTGCTCACCCCCAGCGAAGCGGCGGCCCTGGAGGCCGCCTCCCCCGAGGAGATCCTCGCCGAGGCGGCCCGGCGCTGGCCGCGCATCGCCTTCGCCACCGGCTTCGGGCCGGAGGGGTGCGTGATCGTGGACCTCATCGCCCGCCACCGGCTGCCCGTCGAGATCTTCACCCTCGACACCGGCGTGCTCTTCCCGGAGACCTACGAGCTCTGGCGCCGGCTGGAGCGGCGGTACGGGATCGCCATCCGCGCGGCGCGCCCGGCCTTCACCCTCGAGGAGGCCCGAACCACCTTCGACCGGCTCTGGGAGACCGAGCCCGACCGTTGCTGCGAGCACCGGAAGGTGCTGCCGCTCCGCGCCGCCCTCGAGGGGCTCGACGCCTGGGTGACCGCGATCCGGCGCGACCAGACCCCGGAGCGCGCCGGCGCCCAGCCGGTCGAGCCGGATCCGAAGTTCGGGCTGGTGAAGGTGAACCCGCTCGTTCGCTGGAGCAGCGCCGACGTCTGGGCGCACGTCGCCCGCCACGACGTCCCGGTGAACCCGCTCCACGCCCAGGGCTACCCCTCCATCGGCTGCGCTCCCTGCACCACGCCGGTCGCGCCGGGGGAGGATCCCCGCGCCGGCCGCTGGCGCGGCCGCGAGAAGACCGAGTGCGGCCTGCACGGCCGCTTCACCGGCGGCGCCACCCCCCGGAGTTGATCCCCATGTCCTTCGAGCAGTCACAGGCCCGCCGCGGCGGGTTCGTCCTCTGGTTCACCGGCCTCTCCGGCGCCGGCAAGAGCACCCTCTCGCGCGCGGTGGCGCCCCACCTCGCCGCCGAGCGCCACGTCGAGATCCTCGACGGCGACGAGGTGCGCACCCACCTCTCGCGCGGGCTCGGCTTCTCGCGCGAGGACCGGGACGTCAACGTCCACCGCATCGGCTTCGTCGCCCGGCTGCTGGCCCGAGCCGGCGCCGCCGCCGTCACCGCCGCCATCTCTCCCTACCGCGAGACCCGCGACGAGGTGCGGCGGCACTGCGAGGCGGAGGGGATCCCGTTCGTCGAGGTGCACGTGCAGGCCCGGCTCGAGACGCTGGTCTCCCGCGACGTGAAGGGGCTCTACGCGAGGGCGCTCGCCGGCGAGATCCCCCACTTCACCGGGGTGTCCGACCCCTACGAGCCACCCGCCGCGCCGGAGGTGACCGTGTCCTCCGATGGCGAGGAGGTGGCTCGCTCGGCGGAGAAGGTGCTCGCCCACCTGCGTGCGCGCGGGCTGCTCGAGCCGGAGGTGCGGGCGTGAGCGCGCGCGAGCCCCAGGACAACGGCCCCGACCTCTTCCCGGTCTTCCTCAAGCTCGAGGGGCGCGACGTGCTCGTGGTGGGCGGCGGCCGCATGGCCACCGCCAAGGCGCGCGCCCTCTCGGCGGCGGGCGCCCGCGTGCGGGTGGTGGCGCCGGAGATCCGGCCGGAGCTGGAGCGAGAAGTCGCCGAGGTCTCGCGGCGCCCCTTCGAGCCGAGCGATCTCCAGGGGACCTGGCTGGTGGTCGCCGCCGCGACCCCGGAGGTGAACCGCGAGGTCGCCCGCTGCGCCGAGGCGCGCCGGATCTTCGTGAACGCGGTGGACGACCCGCGAAACGCCAGCGTGTACCTGGGAGGCGTGGTGCGGCGCGACGGGGTGACCCTCGCGGTCTCGACCGGCGGTCGCTCCCCCGCGCTGGCCGGGCTGCTGCGCGAGGCGCTCGAGGAGCTCCTCCCGCGCGACCTCGCGCGCTGGACGACCGAGGCCGGGCGGCTGCGAGACCTGTGGCGCCTGCCCGGCGCGCCCCCCGTCGCCGAGCGGCGGCCGCTGCTCTTGCAGGCGCTCGAGAAGCTCTACCCGCGGGAGGCCGCCCCGGCCCCCGCTCCTGCCAACGAGGTGCACCGATGAGCGGCTTCGTCTCCCTGGTGGGCGCCGGCCCCGGCGACCCCGAGCTGCTCACCCTCAAGGCGGCCCGCCGCCTCGCCGAGGCCGACCTGGTGCTCTACGACGCCCTGGTGAGCGGCGAGGTGCTGCGCCACGCCGCGCGCGCCCACTGCTTCTTCGTCGGGAAGCGCGCCGGCGCGCTCGGGATCCGCCAGGAGGCGATCCACCGGATGTTGGTGGAGGCGGCCCGGGCCGGGAAGCGGGTGGTGCGGCTCAAGTGCGGAGACCCCTTCGTGCTCGGGCGCGGCGGCGAGGAGGCGCTGGCGCTCGCCGAGGCCGGCGTGCCGCACGAGGTGGTGCCGGGGGTGAGCTCGGCGCTGGCGGCGCCGGCGCTGGCCGGCATCCCGCTCACCCACCGCGGCCTCGCCTCCGGCTTCGCGGTCGTCTCCGGCCACGACCCCGCCGCGTGGAGGCCCATCCTCGACTCCATCGCGCCCGGCTCCCTCAGCCTGGTGGTGCTGATGGGGCTGCGCGCCCGCGCCGAGCTCGCGGAGGCTTTGCGCGCCCGCGGCTGGAGCCCGGCCACCCCCGCCGCGCTGCTCTTCGCCGCGAGCACGCCGTCGGCGCGGACCTGGACCGGCACCCTGGGCGAGCTGGCCGAGGCCCCGCTCCCCCCCGGGAGCGACGGCGCCCCGGCGACGCTGGTGGTGGGCGAGGTGGTGGCGCTCTCCGCCTCCACCGGGCTCGCGGGAGACGAGGCCGGCGCGCCGGCCTGGAGGGTCGCATGAGCACCGCACGCGAACGCCCCGGGTTCTCCCACCCCTCGGACCTCGACTCGTTCCTCGACGCGCTCGGCCGCCACGAGCGCGGCGAGATCGACGCCGACGCCTGG
>JAJXVM010000161.1 GCA_021782135.1 Myxococcales bacterium
CCGCGCCGACGTGGTGTTCTGGGACCCGTTCTCGCCGCGCCAGAACCCGGAGCTCTGGACCGCGGCCGCCTTCCAGACGTTGCGCGCGCGCTGCGCGCCCGGCGCGACCCTCTTCACCTACAGCACCGCCACCGCGGTCCGGAGCGCGCTGCTCCTCGCCGGCTTCTTCGTCGGCGTCGGCGACGCCTCCGGCCCCAAGGCCGAGACCACCGCCGCCGCCGCCGCGCCCGGCGCGCCGGCGCGCCCGCTCGACGCGCGCTGGCTCTCGCGTCTCGCCCGCTCCTCCTCCCCCTTCCCGGCGGACGCGGCCGCCGACGCGCTGGAGCGCATCCGCGCCCACCCGCAGTTCGCCGCGCCCACGGCCCTGGCCGCGGGCGCGGAGTAGCCTTCGCAAGGAGAACACGTTGGACGACCTGCACTTCATCTCCCCCTCCTCCGGAAACCGCGGCCGCCGCGGCCGGCGCCGCGACCGCGGCCCGCGCGGCGGCACGCCCGCCCCGGCCACGGAGCCGCTCACCGGCACCCCCGACGTGCCGCCCTCCCCCGCGGTCTTCACCACCGACGCCGCCCGGGCAAAGTGGCCCTGGCTCCCCCGGCGCGTCATCGCCGGCAGCGTCTGGCGCGGTCCCTGCCACGAGCGCGTGCGCGTGGACGAGCAGGGCAACGCGGCGCCCTGGCCGAAGCGGCCGCAGTAGGGGCGGCCCCTCCCGCGAGCCGGGGTACCCCCGGACGGCCAGCGAGGGGGATGACCGGCCGCCCGGAAGCGGCTATGTCACTCTCCGATGAAGACCCTCGCCTACTCGCTCGCCGTCCCCGCGCTGGCCTGGCTCGCGGCCGGCTGCGCCACGCAGCGCTGCAAGCCGCTCCCCGGAGGTCCCGCCCTGACCCTCGACTGGCAGAGCCAGCGGCACCGGGAGCACCCCCTCGTCGGCCGCATCTGGGACGTGAAGCAGGCCCGGTTCGTGGACCAGGCGGCGCTCGAGGCGGCCGTCGCCGGCGCCACCTTCGCGCTGCTGGGCGAGACCCACGACAACCCCGACCACCACCGGCTCCAGGCGCGCCTGCTGCGCGCCGCGGCCGCCTCGGGGCGCCGGCCGGCGGTCGCCTTCGAGATGCTCGACACCGGCAAGCAGCCGGCGGTGGACGAGGCGCTGCGCGCGCCGGGCGCGAGCGCCGACTCGGTGGGCGCCGCGGTGAAGTGGGACAAGAGCGGCTGGCCGCCGTTCTCGACGTACCGGCCCATCTTCGAGGTCGCGGTGGAGGATCACCTCCCCATCGTCGCCGCCAACCTGCAGCGCAAGGAGGTGCAGGAGGTGGTGAGCAAGGGCCCCGCGGTCCTCCCGCCGCCGCTGCGGCGCGCGGTGGAGGAGCCCATGTCGCGCGCGGCGCTCGACGACATGCGCCACGAGATGGCGGACTCGCACTGCGGGAAGCTCCCCGAGCCGCTCGTCGAGCCCATGGTGCTCGGGCAGCGGGCGCGCGACGCCCAGCTCGCCGAGAGCATCCAGTCGGCGGCCGCCTCCGGACCGGTGGTCCTCATCGCCGGCACCGGCCACGTGCGCACCGACCGAGGGGTCCCCTGGTACCTGCCTCCGGAGGCGCGCGCGCGGGGGCTGGTCTCGGTGGCGATGGTGGAGGTCCTGAGCGAGGGGGGCTGCGCGCCCGAGGACTACGCCAAGGACTACACCGCCAAGGCCCTCCCCTTCGACTACGTGGTCTTCACCCCGGGCGCCGAGCGGGAGGACCCGTGCAAGGGGATGAAGGTGCGGCCGCGCTGACCGGCGCTTCGCCCGTGGGCGGCGGAGCGAAGTCGTGCGAGAATGCGCCCCTCGCGGGGAGGTCCCGCGACAGGAGGTCGCAGCCTTGAATCGGAACACCGTGCTCGGGTTCGCCGTGGGCGCCATCGTCGCCCTGCTCGTCGGCTACATCGTCGTGTCGAAGATGAACGAGCCCTCGTCCGCGCCCATCGCGCCCACCACCGGGTTCCCGGGGGCCCCCGCGGCCCCGAACGCCGGCCTCGACCAGCAGATCGCCGCCGCGCAGGCGGCGGTGGCCCAGGACCCCAAGAACCGGCAGGCCTGGGTGGAGCTGGGCAACCACTACTTCGACACCCACCAGGCGCAGAAGTCGGTGGACGCCTACGCCAAGGCGCTGGCGCTCGACGGCAAGGACCCGAACGTCCTCACCGACCAGGGCGTCATGTACCGGGAGCTCGGCAAGTTCGACAAGGCGGCCGCGAACTTCGAGAAGGCGAACCAGCTCGACCCGCACCACATGCAGAGCCTGTTCAACCTCGGCGTGGTCTACGCCGAGGACCTGAAGCAGCCGGAGAAGGCGAAGCAGGTCTGGAACAAGGTCGTCGCGAGCGACCCGACCAGCCCCATCGCGCTCCAGGCCCGCCAGGCGCTGCAGCGGCTCGAGGCCCAGGGCGCCCAGCGCGCGCCGGCGGCGCCCTTCGCGCCCGGCGGCGCCGGCAGGCCGTAGCAGGGTCGCCTTGCAGCCCACGCTCCGCCAGCGGATCGAGGAGGGCCCGGCCACCTACGCGCTCATCGGGATCTTCGTCCTGGTGTTCCTGGCCACCGCCCTCGACCCGGAGCAGCGGCTCTTCGCGCTCTTCGCCAAGGTGGACGAGCGGGTCCTCGCCGGGGAGGTCTGGCGGCTCGTCACCGCCAGCTTCCTGCACGGCGGGCTCGCCCACCTGGCCTTCAACTCGATGGCGCTCGCCTCGGTCGGGCCAGCCATCGAGCGGCTCTACGGCCGCCCGAAGTTCCTGCTGATCTTCCTCGGCGGCGGCGCCGTGGGCATGGCGACGAGCGTGGTCTTCGTGCCGCAGCCCTCGGTGGGCGCCTCGGCCGGCATCTTCGCCCTCTTCGGCGCGCTGCTCGGGTTCGCGGTGCGCGCCCGCCGCCGGCTCACGCCGCAGGCGCGCCGGCTCATCCTGCGGGACGTCGGCTGGGTGGTGGCCCTGAACGTCGGGCTGGGGCTCATGTCGGGCTACATCGACAACGCCGCCCACCTGGGCGGGCTCGCCGGCGGGGTGGCGCTCGGGCTCGGGCTCCGCGAGCGGCCCGCCCCCGCGCTGGGCGGATCCTAGGCCGCCGGCGGCTTCCCCTCCCGCGGCACGGGGTGGAGCCACTGCCCGAAGAGGAGCTGCTCCTCGAGCCGGCACGACCAGACCAGCCGGCCGTCGTGCACCGTCATGTCGGGGCAGCCGTCGCACATGGAGGCGCGCCCATCGGCCTGCTGGTCGATGGGCTGGATGATCATCACCGACTGGAGATAGAGCGGGCGGCTCGCCGCGAGCGGGCGCCGGGCCACCTTGGCCGCCCAGCGCTTCAGCACCCCCCGCAGCCCCGAGTCCACCGCCGCGAGGGGCAGGAGCGCCTTGGCCCTCGCCATCGCGCCCGGGCCGACGTACCCGAGGTAGCGGCCGTTCCAGAGGTGGTTCGCGACCTGCGTCAGCTCCACGAACTTCGGCCCCACGCTGCCCAGGATCTCCTCGCCGTCGTTCACGGTGAGCGCCATGAGCCACTTGAAGGCGCTCGGGTCCTCGGTGCCGTTCAGGTAGGCGGAGGGCTGGTAGCCCGGGAAGCGCGCCGCGATGGTCGCGGCCACCTCGCGCGCGCTGATGTCGATCCGCTCCGGCCGGCCGCCGTGGTAGACGAGCTCGCGCGTCTCCACCTTCCGCCGGCCCGCGTAGTAGTCGAACCGGGTGTCCTCGGTCCGGAAGGCGATGAAGACCATCACCTGCACCTTCTCCGGGTTGCGCTGCCCCCAGGCGAGGATCTCCGGCACGAGCGGGAGGGTCTTCTCGTAGACGGTCGCGTTGAAGGCGCAGGAGAGCCCGCCGACGGCGGCGACCATGTCGGCGTACTGCTGCCGCAGCGCGTTCAGCTCCAGCTCGGACTTCCCCGTCCAGCCGGGGCGGCGCTGCAGGCTGTCGACGTGGAAGGTGACCCCGCGCAGCCCGGCCGCCTTGAGCTGCTCGAGCAGCGCCGGGGTCATGGCGTGGCCATTGGTGTTCACCACCGGCTTGAGCCGGCGCCGCGCGATCTCGTGGACCACCTCGACGATCTCCGGGTGCGTGAGCGGGTCGCCGCCCGCCACCGAGACCGCGTCGGTCTGGCGGCTGCGCTCGAAGACGTCGAGGTCCGCGCGGACCTGCGCGAGGCTCTTGTGGCTGCCGGCGTGGTTCGCCGAGTAGCAGCCGTCGCAGGAGATGTTGCACTGCTTGGTCGGCTCCAGCCAGGAGATGACGTTGTCGGTCAGGCTCCAGGGCAGCCGGTAGAGCTTCCGGTGGTCGAGCGGGATCGGATCCACGGGGTCCTCCTGGCGCGGCGTCGCGGCCGAGGCAGTATCGGACAGATCGTGAAACCCGCAAAGCGCGGCGACGCCGCGGACATTCGGGGGCCCCTCCGATGCGAGAGCGCCGGCTCGTCCCCGGCGAGAGCCGTCAGCGCCCCTCGCCCAGCTCCGGGAAGTCCTCCTGCCAGTACTCCTGCGGACCGCGCTCCCCGGCGGCGCGCCGGGTGCGCTCCAGCTCCCGGAGCTGCACCCGCCGGATCTTGCCGGAGATGGTCTTGGGCACGTCGCTGAACTCGATGCGCCGCACCCTCAGGTACGGCGCGAGCCGCTTGCGGATGAAGCGGAACACGTCGAGCGCCAGGGCGCGATCGGGTGTCCGGTCCGACCGCAGGATGAGGAACGCCTTCGGGACCGTGCCCCGCACCGGGTCCGGGCTCGGCACCACCGCCGCCTCGACCACCGCCTCGTGCTCGATGAGCGCGCTCTCCAGCTCGAAGGGGCTCACGCGGTAGTCGGAGCTCTTGAAGACGTCGTCGGCCCGGCCCACGTAGGTGAGGTAGCCGTCCGGGTCGCGCCGGGCGATGTCGCCGGTACGGTAGTGGCCGCCGCGGGTGGCGAACGCCTGCAGCCGCTCGTCGCCCTCGTAGCCGGCCATCAGCCCCAGCGGCGGGGGGTCGAGGGGCAGCGCGATCTCGCCCTCCTCCACCGGCTCGCCGTTCAGGTCGAGCAGCTCGACGCGGTAGCCGGGCAGCGGCCGCCCCATCGAGCCCGGCCGCACCCGCTGGCCGGGGCTGTTGCCGATCTGGGCGGTGGTCTCGGTCTGGCCGTACCCGTCGCGCACCGTGAGCCCCCAGGCGCGCTGCACCTGCTCCATCACCTCGGGGTTGAGCGGCTCGCCCGCGCTGAGCAGCTCGCGCAGCTTCACCGCGTGGCTCTTCAGGTCCTCCTGCACCAGCATGCGCCAGACGGTGGGCGGGGCGCACAGGGTGGTGACCTCGTGGCGCACCAGCACCTCCAGCATGCGCTTGGGCTGGAAGCGGGCGTAGTTGTGCACGAGCACCGTCGCCCCGGCGTTGAAGGGCGCGAAGAAGTTGCTCCAGGCATGCTTGGCCCACCCCGGCGAGCTGACGTTCATGTGCACGTCGCCCTCGCGCAGGCCGATCCAGTACATGGTCGAGAGGTGGCCCACCGGGTAGCTCGCCTGGGTGTGCATGACCAGCTTCGGGCGGGCGGTGGTGCCGGAGGTGAAGTAGAGCAGCACCGGGTCGCTGGCGCGGGTCTCGGCGGGATCGAGGAGCTGGGCGGCCCCGGAGCTGGTGTCGGGGTACTCGTCCCAGCCCGGCGCCTTCCCCCCCACGACCAGCCGGTCGAGGTCGTTCCCCAGCGCGCCGAACTTCTCAACGCCGGCGGCGTCGGTCACCACGTGGCGCACCCGCCCGCGGGAGAGCCGGTCGGCGAGGTCGTCCGCGGTGAGCAGCGTGGTCGCCGGGATCACCACCGCCCCGAGCTTCATCGCCGCCAGCATGATCTCCCAGATGGGCGGCGAGTTGGGCAGCATCATCAGGATGCGGTGGCCCGGCTCGCACCCCCGGCGCCGCAGGAAGGCGGCCAGCCGGGTCGAGCGCCGCGCCAGCTCGGCGTAGGAGATGCGCTGCTCGCGCCCGTCGTCCTCGATGAGGTGCAGGGCGGTGCGGGGGTTGCCCTCGGCGTACCGGTCGAACCAGTCGGTCGCCCAGTTGAACCGGTCGAGCGACGGCCAGCGGAAGGTGGCGTAGGCCCGATCGTAGTCGAGCCGGAGGTCCTGCAGCAGCTGACGGGCGGACTGGAAGAGGTCGGTGGAGCTCACGGATCCTCCTGGCGGGCTGCGCGTGGGAGAGTCGAGTCTGCCAGCCTGGAGCGCCGCGGGCCATTGCCCGTTCCGGTCCAATCACCTCTGGTGAATCCCAGGTGGGCACCGTCGCCCAGGCCCGGATGGGGCCGGCGACTACTCGTCGCTGCGCAGGTCGTCGGGCAGCTCGTTCACCGGCGCGGAGCCGTCGCGGGGGAAGTGCTCGGCGAGCCGGTCGCCGCAGACGGCCACGGCGGCCACGAAGCCGGCGGCCGGGTCGCCGCGCCGCAGCCCGGCGACCAGCGCCTCGATCGCCTTCTGCCACTCCCCCTCCTTCATCTTCTCGTGGATGCCGTGGTCGCCGAGGATGACCGCGCGCCGCTCGAGCAACGACGCGAAGACCAGCACGCCGGTGCCGCGGGACGTCCGGTGCAGCCCGTGCGCGTGGAAGGCCCGCAGGGCCCGGGCCTGCGCGGCCGCGGCGAGCGCGGCGTCCCCGGCGAAAAAGCGCTCCACCGCGGGCACGCGGGCCAGGAGCGCGCCGAGCCCGGCGGCCGCCGCCTGCAGCACCGCCAGCTCGCGGAGCGTGACCGGGACCCGGAAGAGGAGCACCACCGCCGTGGCGAGCGCGCCGGCGAACAGCGCGGCCGCGAAGGGCGCCTCGTGGTAGCTGGCCGAGCGGGCCACCACCACCGGGACGATCTGGCCGAGGCTCCGCGCCTCGGCGGCCGCCACCGCCCGCTCCACGCTGGCCCGGGCCTCCGGGCTGAAGAAACGCTCCACCCGCATGGCCGCCCTCCGCGTCACCAGTTCCCCGAGGCGCCGCCGCCCGAGAACCCTCCGCCGCCCCCGCTCCAGCCCCCGCCGCCCGAGCCGCCGCCCCAGTCGCCCCCGCCCCCGCCGAAGCCGCCGCCCCCGATCCAGGGCCCGCCCCCGCCCCAGGGCCCGCGCCCCCTCGGCCCGAGCCCCCCGAAGATGCGCGTCAGCACGAACAGGAAGACGAAGAGGACGAAGAGCGCCGGGGCGCCGAAGCTGAAGAGCAGCCCGAGCAGCAGCCCGAGGATCCCGGAGGGCAGCTCGTGCGCCGGCCGCTCGCCGTGGGGCGCGGCCCGGAGCGAGGCGGGGAGCGCGCCCAGGGCGGAGAGGACCTGCTCTCCGGCCTCGAACAGCCCCTGGCCGTAGCGGCCCTGGCGAAAGGCCGGGACGATGGTCTGGCGGATGATCCGGCCGGACTGGGCGTCGGTGAGCCCGCCCTCGATTCCGCCGCCCACCTCGATGCGCACCCGCCGATCCTGGACCGAGACCACCACCAGGACGCCGTTGTCGATCCCCTTCGTGCCGAGCCGCCAGCGCTCGGCCACCCGCATCGAGTACGACTCGATGGGCTCGCCCTCGAGCGAGGGGACGACGAGGTACTGGAGCTGCACGCCGCGCCCCCCCTCGCCGGCGCGCGCCGCCCGGCAGAGCGCGTCGAGCCGGCGGACCGCGCCCGCGTCGAGCAGCCCGGCCTCGTCCACCACCGGCCCGCC
>JAJXVM010000162.1 GCA_021782135.1 Myxococcales bacterium
CGGGGACGTCCTCGCGCCGCTGCCGCAGCGGCGGCAGGTCGAGGGTCACCACCGAGAGCCGGTGGTAGAGGTCGATCCGGAACGCGCCGCCGCGCACCGCCTCCTCGAGATCCCGGTTGGTCGCGGCGACGATGCGCACGTCCACGGTCAGGGTCCGGCTGCCGCCCACCCGCTCGAACTGGCGCTCCTGCAGCGCGCGCAGGAGCTTCACCTGCGACGCCGGCGGGATCTCGCCCACCTCGTCGAGGAAGAGCGTGCCGCCGTCGGCCAGCTCGAACCGGCCCGGCCGCGCCGCCGCCGCGCCGGTGAAGGCCCCCTTCTCGTGGCCGAAGAGCTCGCTCTCCACCAGCGCCTCGGTCAGGGCCGCGCAGTTCACCGCCACGAACGGGCGGCCCGCCCGCGGGCTGGCGTCGTGCAGCGCCCGGGCGATGAGCTCCTTGCCGGTGCCGCTCTCGCCGCGCAGGAAGACGGTGGCCCGGCTCGGCGCCACCCGCGCCACCAGGGTCATGAGCTCGCGCATGCGCCGGCTCGAGCCGACGATCCCGGGGAAGCGCTCCTGCCCGGCGACGGCCACCGGCGGCGCCTCGTCGGGCGCCTCCCGCTGGCGCGGGCTCTCGAGCTGCGCCAGCCGCACCCGCGCGCCCACCATCGAGGCCACCACCGCGAGCAGCCGCAGGTCGCGGTCGTAGCTCGGCGGCCCGAGCCGGTGCGGCCGGTCGATGGTGAGCACCCCCAGCGTCAGCCGGCCGTCGCGGATGGGCACCGCCAGCAGGGCCCGCCGGTCGGCCAGGTTGCGCCAGGTGCCGGTGCGGTCGAGGAAGAGCGGCTCCTCGGCGACGTCGGGCACCACCGCCGGCATGCCGGTCTGGAAGGTGCGGCCGACGATCCCCTCGCCCGGCCGCAGCCGCCCCAGGATCCGCTCGGCGTCGGTCATCTCCGGCGCCGCCTCGACGAAGACCTCGCCGGTGACCGGGTCGAAGAGCGAGACCGTCCCGTTCTCCATGCCGACCACGAGGCGCAGGATGGTGAGGGTGGAGGTGAGGGCCTTGTTGAGGTCGGAGGCGCGCGAGAGCGTGCTCGCGATCTCGCCCAGCGCCTCCAACTCCAGGTCCGCGCGGCGTCGCTCCATCGCCCGGTTGGCAAAGCAAGTGCAGTGCCACGGCGTGCGGCGCGCCCGAGCGCCGCTCCGGCGCGCCGGCGCGGGCCGGCCGCGCGGAGGTGCGCGGCGAGCAGGCGCCGGACTGGTCGGAAAACGGGCAGCGGCGAGGACTCGGCGTGGGCTCCAGCTCCTTCAACCTGTGCAACCTCCCGCCCTGGGCGCTCGCCTCCGCGGCCTTCGCCGAGGATCCCCAGCCGCTCGAGGTCCAGGGGGTGCGCGCCTCGAACCGCTTCCTCTTCGAGACGCTCGATCGGGAGGACGACCCGGTGGAGCGGGCCCGGCGCTTCGACGACTGGCTCAGCGTGCGCTTCCAGCTCCACCACTGGTCGGAGGAGGAGGGGGAGCTGGCCCGGCGCAGCAAGAAGAACAGCTACCTGCGCTTTTTGCGCGGCTGGGGGGTGGACTCGTCCTCGGTGGAGGGGGCGGTGCTCAAGGCCTGGGTGGAGAGCCGCATGGGGCTGCCCGCCCTCTTCCACCGCGAGCCCCTCGGCGGCCCCGAGTCGGAGAGCTACCAGCGCTACGCCGCCGATCGGATGCGGGGCAGCGCCCGGACCAACGCCATCTTCTCCCAGCTCGACCTGCTCCACGCCTTCACGCAGTACGAGCTCGCCCGCCGCTTCCCCGGCGAGCGCTGGCGCACGCTCTACCGCGGGGTGCAGGCCGGCGAGCAGCAGCTGGTGGAGCGGCTCGGCCCGCGCGAGTGGCGGGTGCGGCTCAACAACCTCTCCTCCTTCACCGACGACCCGGAGCGCGCCTGGGAGTTCGGCAGCACGGTCTGGGAAGCCAGGGTGCCGCTCGCCAAGGTGTTCTTCTGGACCGACCTCTTCCCGCGGGCGGTGCTCAAGGGGGAGCGCGAGTGGCTGGTGGTGGGGGGCGAGATCAGGGTCCGCAGGCTCGCAGCCTGACCGCCTCGGCCCGGGCGGTGAAGAGCGGCGAGGCCTCGGCGAGCCGCAGCGCCAGCTCGTCCAGCTCGGCGAGGAGCCGCGGGTCCATGCGGCGGATCCAGCGCGACGGGATCGCCTCCCGCCCGTGGCAGGCCCCGGCGAGCATGCCCGCCAGGGCGCCGTTGGTGTCGGCGTCCCCGCCCTCGTTCACCACCGCCACCAGGCACTCCTCGAACCCGCGGCTGCGGAAGAAGTGGTGCAGCACGAGGCGCACCGAGTCGGCCACGTAGCCGGTGCAGCCGCCGCGCCAGGGGTCGAAGGCGAAGGCCCGGTGCACGGCCGCGAGCGCGTCGCACTCGGCGCGCATCCGCGCGAGCGGCAGCCCCATCACCGCCACCTGCAGGAGCTTGCCGAACAGCACCGAGCCGGCGTCGGAGAGCGGGTGGTTGTGGGTGAGGTGCCCCTGCGCCACCGCCCAGCCGCCCAGCAGGTCGAAGTCGCCGAGCGTCCGCAGCGCCACCGGGAGCACCCGCATCGCCGCGCCGTTGCCGGCGTCCCACTCGCCGGGCGGGGCCTCGAGCCGCCCCTCGACGATGTAGGCGCGCAGCCCGCGCCGGCAGGTGTTGCCGACGTCGATGGGGCCGCGCTTCATCCACTCCGCGAGCCGGTCGGCGATGGCGCGCAGCGAGAAGCCGCCCTCCTCCACCAGCGCGCGGGCCACGCAGAGCGCCATCTCGGTGTCGTCGGTGACCCGGCCCGGCTTGAGGTGCAGCCAGCCGCCGCCGGTCATCTCCCGGTGCACGCCCCGCGCCCGGATCTCGGCTGCCGTCAGGAACTCGACCGGCGCGCCGAGCGCGTCGCCCACGGCGAAGCCCAGGAAGGCGGCGCGAGCGCGGGCGCGGACGTCGTCCAGGTCGAGTGGGACCCCGTGCACGCGACGTGCGCTTGCAGCGCCCGTGCCGCCCGTCGATGCACGCAAACGCCGGCGGGGTGCGGCGGCGAGCCCCCCGCGTGCACGGTGCGTGAGCGGAAGGATGCCGCCGGGGCGTGCACCTCGGCAGGCCCCCTCCCTGCCCCTCCCCCGCTTCGCGGGAGAGGGAAGGAGGTGACCGCGAGCAACTCCCTCCCCGCCGCGCGGGGAGGGGCGGAGGGGGGGGGCCGGGGAGGGGCGTTCCAGGGAGCCGGGCAGCCGCCCGCCCGCCGCGCCCACGCCGGCGCGGCGCGTTCGCGGGATGTCCATCTTGGACGAGCGCCCGTCCGCCGTCCCCTGGAGGAAGCCATGGTCCTCGATCCCAAGCGCGATCCCTGGCCGGAGCTGTACCTGGCCGAGTGGGCGGACACCGAGGAGACCCTGCACCGCTTCACGCAGGTGGTCGGCAAGGTCCGCCTCGCGCTCGCGCCCCGCCAGAACCACTGGTGGCAGGTGCCGCTCTACCTCTACGCCCGCGGCCTCACCACCTCCCCCATCCCCGATGGCGGGCGGATCTTCGAGATCTCCTTCGACCTCCTCGAGCACCAGCTCCGGATCGACGCGAGCGACGGGGTGCGCAGCGCCTTTCCGCTCCGGCCCATGGCGGTGGCCGACTTCCACCACGAGCTCCTGGCGCTCTTGCGCGACATGGGCGTGGACGTCGCCATCCGCGCCGAGACCTGCGAGATCCCCGGCGAGACCCGCCGGCTCGACGAGGACCGCGCCCACGCCTCCTACGACCCCGAGTACGTCCAGCGCTTCTTCCAGGTGCTGGTGAGCACGAGCGGCGTGCTCTCGCGGCTGCGCCGCGACTTCCTCGGCAAGGAGAGCCCCATCCACTTCTTCTGGGGCTCGTTCGACCTCGCCCTCACCTTCTTCTCCGGGCACCGCGCCCCGGAGCGACCGGGCGCCGACGAGATCACGCGCGAGGCGTACTCGCACGAGGTGATGAGCGTGGGCTTCTGGCCGGGCGACGCGGGGCACGACGCCAGCTTCTACGCCTACGCCGCGCCCGAGCCGGCCGGCTTCGCCGACCGGGAGGTGGAGGGCGGCGGCCGCTACGACGCCGGGCTGCGCGAGTTCGTGCTCCCCTACGACCTCCTGCGACGAAGCGAGGCGCCGGCCGAGACCCTCCTGGCCTTCTTCTCGTCGGCCTACGAGAGCTGCGCCGAGCTGGGGCGCTGGGACCGGGCCGCGCTCGAGCGCGGGGCCGCGGAGAGCGGCGGCGCCGTCCTCTGGAGCGACGCCGAGGAGGCCAACGCCGGGCTCTCCTGATCCCGCACGGGGCGACACCCGCCGCGGGCGGCGTGGACAGGGCCGCCCGCGCCTAACAGCAGGCCACCCGGGATCCGCGCCACGCGCCGGTCCCTTCCGGGAGGGAAGCCATGACCAGCCTCCGCAGCCTGTTCGCGATCGCGGCGCTCGCCGCCGCGATCGCGCTCGCTCCACCCGCGCTCGGCGCCGACGCCGCGAAGACGGTGATCTGCAAGGACGGCGCGACCGCCCAGGGCGGCCGCGGCGCCTGCCGCGGCCACGGCGGCGTGGACAAGGCCGCCACCGCCCGCGCCGAAGGCGGGGCGGCGGCCGCCGGCGCCGGGCAGAAGGCCTCGCAGGCCGAGGACAAGGCCGCGCGCAAGGCGAAGAAGGCGGAGGAGAAGGCGGCGCGGAAGGCGAAGCGGGCCGAGGAGAAGGGCGCCGAGCGGTCCGGGGCAGGCGAGGCGACGGGGCCCGGGCAGAAGGTTCTCGACGCCGCCGGGCTGGTCACCTGCAAGGACGGCTCGACCTCCAAAGGCGGCCGCGGCGCCTGCCGCGGCCACGGCGGCGTGGACAGGGCCGCCACCGCCCGGAAGGCAGTCCCTCCCGCGGCACCGCCCGCCACCTCGGCCCCGCCGATCGATCCCAGCTTCCCGTCCGCGCCATCGGCGCGGATCCCCACGCCGCCCGCCGCGCCGCCGCCGGCCTCGGCCGGCGGCACCGGCTCGGCGCGGCAGCCCGACGAAACCCAAGGGCCGCCCACCGCCCGCTGCAAGGACGGCACCTTCTCCCACGCGAAGCACCACACCGGCGCCTGCTCCCGCCACGGCGGGGTCGCCGGGTGGCTCGACCAGAAGTGAGGGGTGGGGCCGCGCCGGCTGGATGGCGGCGCCGAGGCCGCGGGGCCTCGCCGCCGTCCGCGATCAGGAGAGCCGGGCTGGCGGGCGCCGTCCGGCCCGGACACCGCCCGCGCGCGGGGCGCGAGCAGGTCGCGCAGCCACTCTTCGGGTAGACCTTCCCCGCCCCGTCCTTGTAGACCCAGCCCGCGGGGCCGAAGCGGACCCTCCGCCCGCATGTCGGGAGCGGCCGGGGCAAGGCTCCACCCGGCGCCGGCCTTGGCACATTCGGGAATGTTCGCGGCTCCCCGTATGCAACATCATGGGCGACAGTGGGTTGAACAGGACGACGCGGCGCAGCCCCGGCCGAGACACCGGAACCGCGAGACAGGAAGACACCATGCACAGGCCGATCGCCCCCCTCCTCCTCTGCGCGCTCGCCGCGCTGGTTGGCCTTCCGGCCGCCGCCCAGAGCCGCCCGGCCGGGCCCCTCGCCGGCCCGGGAACGGTGCCGTTGCAGGGCAGCGTGCCCCCGCTGGCGCAGCCCCGCTTCGACCTGGGCCGGGTGAGCGGCGACACGCGCCTGCCGGGGCTGACGCTGGTCCTGGCGCCGACCGCCGCCCAGCAGGCGGCGCTCGAGAAGCTCCTCGCCGACCAGCAGGACCCCTCCTCGACGAGCTACCAGCGCTGGCTCACGCCGGAGGAGTACGCCGAGCGCTTCGCCCCGGACGCGGACGAGGTGGCGGAGGTGGCGGCCTGGCTGCGCTCGCAGGGGTTCACGGTGGACTCGGTCTCCCGCTCGCGGACGCGGATCTTCTTCTCCGGCACGGCGGCGCGGGTCGAGGCCGCCTTCGGGACGGAGCTGCACCGGTACCTGGTGAACGGCGAGCAGCACCTCGCCAACGCCAGCGAGCCGCGGGTGCCGGCGGCGCTGGCCGGCCGGGTGCTCGGGATCCGGCACCTCGACGACTTCCGGCTGAAGCCGCGGGCCGCGGCCCAGGTCCGCCACCTCGCCCCCCGCTTCACCTCCAGCGTCACCAGCGACCACTTCCTCGCCCCCGCCGACTTCGCCACCATCTACGACCTGAAGCGGCTCTACGCGGCGGGGCTCACCGGCGCCGGGCAGACCATCGCGGTCATCGGTCAGACCGCCATCGACCCCGCCGACCAGGCCGCCTTCCGCGCCGCCTCCGGGCTCTCGCCCAACGCGCCGCAGCTGGTGCTGGTCCCCAACTCCGGCACCTCGACCATCCAGAGCGCCGACGTGGACGAGGCCAACCTCGACGTCGAGTGGTCGGGAGCGGTGGCGCCGGACGCGCGGATCCTCTTCGTCTACACCGGCAGCGACCAGAGCTACGGCGCCCTCGACGCGCTCCAGTACGCCATCGACCAGCAGCTCGCGCCGGTCATCAGCGTGAGCTACGGCGACTGCGAGACCCACTTCACCGCCACCGAGTCGCAGGGCCTGCGGCAGATGGTCCAGCAGGCGGTCGCTCAGGGGCAGACCATCAGCACCGCCTCCGGCGACTACGGCGCCGCCGACTGCGAGACCGGCGCCGTCGCCGCGGCGACCACCGGCGAGACGGTCGATCTGCCCTCCGCCACGCCGGAGGTGACCTCGGTGGGCGGGACCAACTTCACGTACGACGTCTCCAACCCCGCGACCTACTGGAGCCCCACCAACGACCCCCAGAACGGCTCGGCGCTGCAGTACATCCCCGGGGCGGCCTGGAACGACACCTTCCTCGACCCCGCGAACCCGAGCATCATGGCCGGCGGCGGCGGCGTGAGCACCCTCTACGCCAAGCCCTCCTGGCAGGCCGGCAACGGCGTCCCCGCGGATGGCCAGCGCGACGTCCCCGACCTCGCGCTCGCCGCCTCGCCCAATCACGACGGCTACCTCTTCTGCTCGCAGGGGAGCTGCGTGAACGGGTACCGGGACTCGAACAACGGGCTCGACGTGGTGGGCGGCACCTCGGCCGGCGCGCCGGCCTTCGCCGGGTTCCTCGCCCTCCTCAACCAGGCCGTGGGCGGGAGCGGGCTCGGGAACGTCAACCCCACCCTGTACGCCCTCGCCGCCAGCACGCCCGCCGCCTTCCGCGACATCACCAGCGGCGACAACGTCGTCCCCTGTCAGCAGGGGAGCACGAACTGCCCCAACAGCTCGCCCTACCAGTTCGGGTACAAGGCCGGAGCCGGCTACGACCAGGTGACCGGGCTCGGGGTGCCCGACGGCTACGCGCTGCTGGCGGCCTGGCCCGGCGCCTCCCTGACGATCTCCGACTTCGGGTTCGTCTCCAGCAGCTCGTCGCTCACCGTGACGCAGGGGCAGGCGGGGCAGGTGACGTTGACGGTGACGCCGCTCCCGGCGAGCTTCGCGCAGACCGTGAGCTTCTCGTGCGCCGGGCTGCCGCCGGGCGCGACCTGCTCCTTCAGCCCTCCGCGCGTGACCCCGAGCGGCGCGGCGGTCGCGAGCAAGCTCGCCATCCAGACCACCGCCGCCACCGCCTCGCTGCTGCGCCGGCCGTCCCCGCGGCACGGGCGGGGAATGCTCG
>JAJXVM010000163.1 GCA_021782135.1 Myxococcales bacterium
CCAGCTCGGCCCCCTCGGCGTCCACGGTGTGGATGGCGCAGGCGAGGCACGGGTCGAAGGAGTGCACCGTGCGCAGCGCCTCCAGCGGCTTGCGCGGGTCGGCGACGGGGTTGCCGACCAGGGCCGCCTCGTACGGGCCGGGCCGGTCGGCGTGGTCGCGCGGCCCCGCGTTCCAGGTGGACGGCACCACCGCCTGGTAGTTCACGATCTTGCCGTCGCGCAGGACGCACCAGTGGGAGAGCGCGCCTCGAGGCGCCTCGTGGAACCCGACCCCCCGGTACTCCCCCCGGGCGAGCCTCGGCATGGGGTCGTTGAAGGTGGCGACGTCGCCCCGGCCGACGTTCTCCACCAGGAGCGCCCAGTGCTTGAGGGCGAGCTCGCTGAGCACGCAGGTGCGGATGCACCGGGCGGCGATGCGGCCCAGGGTCGACTCGAGGATCTCCGGGCCGAGCCTGGTCTTGGCCACCGCGCTCGCGGTGTCGAGCAGCCGCCCCGCGTAGCGGGCGGTGAGCGGGTCCCCCGCCTTGAGCGCGCACATGACCTGCGCCAGCGGCCCCACCTGCATCGGCCGGTCCTCGAAGCGCGGCGACTTCACCCAGGAGTACTTGTCCGGGGCCGGCGTGGCGGGCTGCCAGTCGGGGCTGTCGCCGGGCCGGGTCTCGCCCTGCCAGGGATGGAGCGGACCGCCGGCGTCGGCGTAGTAGGCGTGGCGGGTGCTCTCGGTCACCCCCTTCGCGAAGTAGCCGTCGTCGAAGCGGGCGATCGGGCGATAGGCGCCCCCGACCACCGTGCCGCCCGGCATGTCGAACCGCGTGCCCCGGGTGTCGAGCGGCATCTCGGGCACCGCCAGGTAGTTTCGCACCCCCGCGCCGTACCGGGCCCACTCCGCGTAGAGCCCGCCCACCGCCGCCACGTCGGGCAGGTAGGCCTGCTGCACGAAGGTCGCCACGTCCTCGAGCAGGTCCTTGAGCTGGTACAGCTTCTCCATGTTGAGGGTGGCCGGGTTGTCGAGGTTGATGGCGTTGGCCACGCCGCCCACGGCCAGGTTCTGGATGTTCGGGGTCTTCGCGCCGAGGATGGTCACGACCTGCAGGGCCTTGCGCTGGACCTCGAGCGCCTGCAGGTAGTGCGCGACGGCGAGCAGGTTCACCTCCGGCGGGAGCTTCATGGCCGGGTGCCCCCAGTAGCCGTTCTGGAAGATGCCGAGCCGTCCGCCGGCCACGAACCCGGCCAGCCGCTCCTTGACCCCCGCGAGCTCCCGGGGGGAGTTGCGGCCGTAGCTGGAGAGCGACTCCGCCAGCCGGGAGGCGGCGACGGGGTCGGCCTTGAGCGCGCTCGTCACGTCCACCCAGTCGAGCGCGCACAGCTGGTAGAAGTGGACCAGGTGATCGTGCAGCGCGTGCGCCGCGACGATCACGTTGCGGATGTACTGCGCGTCGAGGGGCACCTCCAGCCCGAGGGCGTTCTCGACCGCGCGCACCGAGGCCACGGCGTGCACGGTGGTGCACACCCCGCAGATGCGCTGCGTGAAGATCCAGGCCTCGCGCGGATCGCGCCCTTGCAGGATGAGCTCGATCCCGCGCCACATGGTGCCGCTCGACCAGGCGTTCCGGACGTGGCCGCCGTCCACCTCGAGATCGATGCGGAGGTGGCCTTCGATGCGCGTGACCGGGTCGATCGTGATTCGCTGGGCCATGGGGATCCTCGCGGGCGATCAGGACGCGGCGCGCGCGGGGACGGAGCCGGCCGGCCGGCGCGCGCGGGGCAGGATGGGGAACCTGCGGACGGCGAACAGGAACGCCATCGTCTCCACCGAGACGATGGCGAGCGAGATCAGGATCTCGCCCACCGAGGGGAAGTAGCGCCAGCCGTTCCCGGGGTCGAAGGCGGTCAGGTAGACGTCGATCCGGTAGAGGGCGCCCGCGGCCGCCAGCAGCCCCGCGGCGCGCACCAGCGCGCCCGGCGTGCCGGCCCGGCGACGCCGCCAGAGCAGGACCGCGGCGGCCCCGGTCAGCGCCAGCTCGAGCCAGAAGAACCCGGACAGCAGCGAGGGCGCGAACGCCAGCGGGAGCCGGCCGCGCAGCGTCACGTCGGCGAGCCGCACCACCACCAGCAGCCCGGCCAGCGCCGCCATGACGCCGGCGAGCTCCCGGAGGATCCGCAGCTCGAGCGGCCGGCCGAAGACGGCGCCGGAGAAGGTCGCCTCGATGACCACCGCCGCGTACCCCACCCCGACGCAGGAGAGCAGGAAGAGCAGCGGCAGCAGGGGCGTGTGCCAGAGCGGGTGCAGCTTGGTGGTGGCGACGAGGAGCAGCGACCCGAGCGACGACTGGTGCATCATGGGCAGGACCACCCCGAGCGCCAGCACCACGGGCAGCGACCTCTCGAGCGCCGGCCGCACGGCGACGGCGAGGGACCGCAGCCGGCCGGGCGGACCGGCCTCGAGGCCCTCCAGCACCGGCACGGCGGTCTCCACCCACAGGACCGCCGTGTAGGCCATCACGCAGAGGGCCACCTCGAGCAGCCCCGAGTTGAAGTTCCAGCCGAACCGCCCGCCGCTCGAGAAGAGCGGCGCCACCGGGACCCGCCACAGGTTCCAGTAGCGCCCGACGTCGAAGACGATGGCCGTGGCGCCCGCGGTGTAGCCGAGCGCCGCGGTGAGGATGGCGGGGCGGATCAGGGGGTGGTAGCGCCCGCGGTGGAGCACGTAGACCAGCAGCGCCACCGCGAACCCGCCGCTGCCGAGGGCGGTGCCGACGACCATGTCGAGGGCGATCCAGATCCCCCACGGGTAGCCGTCGTTCATGGCGCTGACGGCGCCCAGCCCCCGCGTGAAGCGGACGACGGCGACGGCCGAGCCCAGCGCCCAGATCGCCAGCAACAGCTTCACGAAGGGCGTGACGAACCTGCCTCCGACCGGCGACGTCTCCGTGGTGGCCATGATCACTCCTGGTCGTCCGTTCCGCCGCGGCGGTGGACGGCGACGAGCGCGGCGGCGAAGAGCACGACCGGAGCCGCCATCCCGTAGTAGATGCCGTGCTGCACCGACTCCGAGACCGCCGGGACCGCGTTCCGGCCCAGGTCGGGGAGCCCGAGTTGCTGGAAGGAGAAGCCCCGCGCGGTGAGGTACAGCACCTGCGTCCCCCCGCCGTCCTCCTCGCCGTAGATCCGCGACTCGTAGCGGCCGGGCTCCTCCGCGATCCGCCGGCGCGCCTCGGCGAGCAGGCCGGCGCGGGTGCCGTACACCACCGCGGCGCGCGGGCAGACCTCCGCGCAGGCCGGGTTGGCGACCGCCAGCGGCCCGCTCTTCCCCGGATCCGCCCGGTGGCGGCACAGCTCGCACTTGACGATCCGCGGGACGGCCTTCTCCCAGGTGAACTTCGGGACGTTGAAGGCGCAGGCCACCTCGCAGTAGCGGCAGCCGACGCAGCCGTTCTCGTCGTACTCCACGATCCCGGTGACCGGGTTCTTGCGGAGCGCGCCGATCATGCACACCGAGGTGCACGCCGGATCGACGCAGTGCATGCACTGCGCCTTCAGGAACGAGGTCCGCGTCCCGTCGGAGGCCAGCCGGATGACGTTCTTGGTGCTGCCGCTGAGATCGACCGGCTGATCGTACAGCCCGTCCGCGCTCCGCTCGAAGGGGAGCTTGTTCTCCTCCCTGCACTTCGTCACGCAGGCGCGGCAGCCGATGCAGCGGGTGGCGTCGTAGAGCATCCCGACCGCCTCCGGCGGCGGCTGCCGGCGCTCGCGCGCCCCGGCCCGCCCGGCCGCGGCCGCGCCCGCCGCGGCCAGGCCGCCCTTCAGGATCTGGCGGCGGGTGAGCTTCACGGCTTCTCCCCCTCGCCGTCCTTGCGGCTCGCGTCGAGCTTGCGCGTCGCCAGGTACCCGCCCCCGGCGAGGACCCCGATGGCGGCTCCGGCGAGCCCGGTGGCGAGCGGCGAGACCGTCCCGCGGCGGGTTACGAGCGGCGGGTAGGTGGCGGGCGCCGTCGGCCGCTCCACCTCGATGGTGTCGTGCAGGGGGACCCGGAAGGCGAGCTTCTGCTCGGTGCAGCCGAAGCACGGGTGGCCGACGCCGACCGGCCAGGCGCCGGGGATCTCGCCGAACGGCTCCAGGGAGCAGCGGGCGTGGGTCGCCGGCCCCTTGCAGCCGAGCTTGTACAGGCAGTAACCGGCCCGGTGCCCCTCGTCCCCGAACTTCTGGGCGAAGCGGCCGGCGTCGAAGTGCGGCCGACGCGGGCAGTCCTCGTGGATGGTGCGGGCGTAGGCGAACCGCGGCCGCCCCTGCTCGTCGAGCGCCGGCAGCGTGCCGAAGGTCGCGAACTGCAGCACGGTCCCGAGCAGGTTGTAGGGGTTGGCCGGGCACCCGGGCAGCGAGACCACCGCCCGGTCGATCCCGACCGCGTGCAACGCCTCGCGCGTGCCGGCGGCGCCGGTGGGGTTCGGCTCGGCGGAGGCGACCCCTCCCCAGGAGGCGCAGGAGCCGATGGACACGATCGCCGCCGCGTCCTTCGCCACCGCGATGGTCGTCTCGAGGGCCGTCTTGCCGGCCACCCTGCAGTACGCCGCCTGGGCGGCGTCGGCCGCGCGGGTGACGCGCTCGCCGCGCGGGTTCTTCATGGGGATGGAGCCTTCCACCACCAGCACGTACTTCCCCCGGTTGCGCGCCATGGCGGCGGAGAGCGCCTCCTCCGCCTGCTGGCCGGCGGCCGCCATGAGCGTCTCGTGGTAGTCGAGCGACACGAGCGACAGGATGAGCTCCGCCACTCCCGGCGCGCTGGTGCGGAGCAGCGACTCCGTGCACCCGGTGCACTCCTGCCAGTGCAGCCAGATGATGGAGGGCCGGGCGCTCGAGCTGGCCGCGGCGGCCATCTCCTCGGCGGCCGAGGCCGGCAACCCCACCGCGCCGGCCGCGACGGTACAGAGCTTGAGGAAGTCGCGCCTCGACACTCCTCGCGTCTCGCGCTCGACCATGCTTCACCTCCGGCGGCCAGGTGAGATCGAGCCGTGCGTCGCGGCTGCGCGACCTTGCCCGCACGACCCGCACACGACGAATCCTTGGAGTGGACATACTTTGCGCCGCCTTCACGGCGAAAAGACAGGCACTCTTTCGGGATTGGCCCTTCCGGGGAGGATTCGCGTCCGTCGGGCAGCGGCGGCCCTTGGCCAAGCTGCCGGGATCACCGCTGTCGCGGCGGAAACGGGCGGGCGAGGCGAACGAAGGCCCGTTTGCCAACGGGGCGCAGGAATTGATCCAACGCAATCCGGATTGTCCTCGACAGGGCACGCGCCTCTGTTGCGCGAGCGCGCCGAGAACGCAAAAGGGCCGCCGGCGCTCCTCCGAGGAGAACCGGCGGCCCTTGGTTCGCGGCGTCGCCGCGCGCTACTTCAGGCTGGACACGTACTTCGCCAGGCCGCCGATCTCGGCGTCGCTCAGCTTGCCCTTGTAGGAGGGCATCCTGCCCTTGCCTTCCTCGAGGGTCTTCTTCACCTGGCCCTCCGGCAGGCCGGCGATGGGCTTGGGCGCCATCTTGCCGCCCTTGGCGTCCTTGCCGTGGCAGACGGCGCACTTGGAGGCGAAGAGGGCGGCGTCGTCGGCGCGAGCGGCAAACGCGCCGAGACCGAAACTGGCGACGAGGAGGACTGCGAAGACGCGCTTCATGACTGCTCCTTGCGAGGGGTTTGCTGCTCTCGCCCGAAGGACGCGCCACGAGCGGAAGTATTCAAACGCTCTCCGCGGGGCGGTTCAGTCGTGGGCGAGCGGAGCGCGGCCGGCGCGCTCGGCGGCCGCCGAGCCCTCGGCTCTCCGGAAGACGACCAGCTGTCCGCCGGCGTGCAGCTTGTAGCGCCGCGGGCTCTTGATCCCGTTCCAGCGGCAGAGCTCGGAGAGCCGCACGCCATAGCGGGCGGCGATGCCGGAGAGCGAGTCGCCGCTGCGCACCTTGACCGTGGACTTGAGCCGTCCCGCCGGCGCCGCCGCGCGGGCGGCGGGCTTGGCCGGCGCGCGCGGCCCGGCCTGCTCCGGCTCGGCCTTCGCGAGCACGGTCCTGCCGCCCTTCGCGCGGGTCGCCTTGCCGCGCGGCGCCTTCGGCTCGAAGTCGTCGTCCCGGGCGGCCACCAGCTTCACGACGCGGCGCCGGCCGTGGCGGGTCTTCACCCAGCGGACGACCTTGACCATCCGCTGGCCGGGCGGGTCGGCCGGGACCGCGGCGCCCTCGCCGCGCGCCAGCGCCGCGAGCGGGACCACGAGCTCCGTGCCGGGCCGCGGACGGCCGCGGGCCGAGAGCCCGTTCATGCGGGCCAGGGTGGCCGCCGGCACGCCGTAGGCGCGGCCCACGTAGGCGAGCGTCTCGCCCTTCTGCACCTTGTGGTGCGCCACCATCTCGCCGGCCTGCCGCGAGACCGCCGGCCAGTTCCGGGCGAAGACCTCGGCCTTCCCGACCGGCACCTTCACCTGGTACGCGCGGGGCGGCGTGCAGGAGCGGCGGAGCTCGGGGTTGAGGTCGTAGACGTCCTTCTCGTCCACCTCGGCGGCCTTGGCCACGGCCGCGATCGGGCTCGCCGGCGCCACCTCGACCAGCTCGTAGTCGACCCACCGCTCCCGCTGGATCTCGTTCTCCGGGAAGCCGAAGGCCTCGGGGTGCTTGGAGATGATCGCCGCCGCCATGAGCTTGGGGACGTACCCCTTGGTCTCGGCCCGGAGCACGCGGCCGCGGGTCATGGTCCAGAAGTCGTTCTGGCCCTTCCGCTGCGCCTTGTAGATCTTGCCCACCCCGGCGTTGTAGCCGGCCCAGGCGAGCTTCCAGTCCCCGGTCTGCCGGTAGAGCTCCTTGAGGTAGCGGGCGCCGGCGCGCGCCGCCTTCTCGGGATCGCGCCGCTCGTCCACCCAGAAGTCCTGCTTCAGCCCGAAGCGGCGGCCGGTGGCGGCGATGAACTGCCAGGTGCCGGACGCGCGCGCGCGGCTGTAGGCCATGTTGGCGAAGCCGCTCTCGATCATCGAGAGGTAGACGGTGTCCTCGGGCAGCCCCTCCTCCCGCAGGATGGCGCGGAACCGGGGCACGTACTTCTGCGCCCGCCCGAGCCAGCGCAGGAAGTGGGTCCGCGGGAGCGGCTGCTGGAAGAAGCGGATGTACGAGACGACCGCGTCGTTCACCTCGATGGGGATGTCGTACTCGGCCTGGAGCCGCTTCAAGTCGTGGTCGATCTGCGGCAGGCCCGGGATCCGCCCCGCGGCCTCGAGCTGCTGGGCCTCCTCGCGATCGCCGGCGTCGAGCAGCCGCTGGCGGAGCGGGGACTCGAGCCCGAGCCGCGCGCCCGCGCGGGCCGCCTCGTCGGCGGCCGGGGCCGGCTCGTCGAGGACTCGCGCCTTCGCCTCGGCGTCGTGCAGCTCGTCCATCTCCTTCGACTGCGCCTCGATGGCCTGGCGCTCCACCTCGGGGACCGCCGCGTCCACCGTCTCGCCGGCGGCCTCGTCGGCCGTCTCGTCGGAGCCGTCGTCGGCCGCGGCGAGGTCCGGCGCCTTCTCGACCGGCGCCGGCGGCTCGGCGGGAGCGAGCTCCTGCGCCGCGGGCCGGGCGAGCCCACCG
>JAJXVM010000164.1 GCA_021782135.1 Myxococcales bacterium
CCCGCTGCTGCTCGACATGGGCGCCAACGTGGACTGCAAGCCCATCCACCTCGTGCAGTTCGCGCTCATGGGCGAGGTCTACGCGCGGCGGGTGTTCGGCGTCGCCCGGCCGAAGGTGGCCGTGCTCGCCAACGGCGAGGAGGAGTCGAAGGGCACCGACCTCACCCGCGCCGCCTCGGCGGCGCTGCGCCGCGCCGGCATCGACTTCCGCGGCTACTGCGAGGGTCGCGACCTGCTGCTGGGCGAGTTCGACGTCATGGTGACCGACGGCTTCACCGGCAACGTGGCGCTGAAGACGATGGAGGGCACCGCCCGCGCCATCACCGAGCTCCTCAAGCAGTGCCTCACCGGCAGCCTGCGCTGCAAGCTCGGCGCCCTCGTCGCCCGGCCGGCCTTCGCCCGGCTGAAGAAGCACGTGGACTGGCGCGAGATCGGCGGCGCGCCCCTCGTCGGCGTGGACGGGGTGGGGATCATCACCCACGGCAGCTCCGACGCGCTCGCGGTCGAGAACGCCGTGCGGCGCGCGCACGACGCCGCCGCGGCCCACTGCACCCAGGAGATCGCCGCGGCCGCCGCCCGCGCCGAGAGCCTGCTCACCCAAGGAGAGACCCCCGCATGCGTTCCCTGATCGTCGGCACCGGCTCCTACGCGCCGAAGAAGGTCCTCACCAACGCCGATCTCGAGAAGATCGTCGACACCAACGACCAGTGGATCGTCGAGCGGACCGGCATCCGCGAGCGCCACATCGCCGACTCGAGCGAGGCCACCAGCGACCTCGCCTACCAGGCCGCGGTGAAGGCGCTCGAGATGGCCCGGCTCGCCCCCGAGGACGTGGAGATGATCGTCGTCGGGACCGTCACCCCCGACATGCCCTTCCCGAGCACCGCCTGCTTCGTGCAGGCCCGGCTCGGCAACAAGAAGGCCTTCGCCTTCGACGTCACCGCCGCCTGCGCCGGCTCGCTCTACGCGCTCGCCACCGCCGATCGGTTCGTGGCGAGCGGGGCGGTCAAGAACGCGCTCGTCATCGGCGCCGACACGCTCACCCGGGTGTGCGACTGGACCGACCGCAACACCTGCATCCTCTTCGGCGACGCGGCCGGGGCGATGGTCCTGAAGCCGACCGACGATCCCCGCCGCGGCATCCTCTCGGTGCACCTCCACGCCGACGGCTCGCTGGCGAACATCCTCAACCAGCCCGGCGGCGGCTCGCGCCACCCCTTCTCGCAGCAGGTGCTCGACGAGCGGCTCACCTACATCAAGATGAAGGGGCCCGAGGTCTACAAGGTGGCGGTGCGCGCGCTGGAGGACGTCTGCCGCGAGGCGCTCGACGCCAACGGCATGACCGCCGGCGACCTCGCGCAGGTGATCGCCCACCAGGCCAACAAGCGGATCCTCGACTCCACCCTGCACCGGCTCGGCGTCCCCGCCGAGAAGTGCTGGATGAACCTCGAGAAGTACGGCAATACCTCCTCGGCCAGCGTGCCCACCACGCTCGACGAGGCCAACCGGGCCGGGCGGCTCAACGCCGGCGACGCGCTGCTGATGATGGCCATCGGCGGCGGCATGGCCTGGGGCAGCGCGCTGGTGCGCTGGTAGGACGGGCGACGACATGGGCAAGCTCGCATTCATCTTCCCGGGCCAGGGATCGCAGGCGGCCGGCATGGGCAAGGCGCTCGCCGAGGCCTTCCCCGAGGCGCGCGCGGTCTTCGAGGCGGTGGACGCCGCCCTGGGCGAGAAGCTCTCCACGCTCTGCTTCGAGGGGCCGGACGAGAGCCTCAAGCTCACCGCCAACACCCAGCCCGCCATCCTCACCGTCTCGGCCGCCGCCGCGGCGGTGCTCGCCGCCCGCGGGATCGCCCCCGACCTGGTCGCCGGCCACTCGCTCGGCGAGTACAGCGCCCTCGTCGGCGCCGGGGCGCTCTCGGCGGCGGACGCGGCCCGCGCGGTCCGCGCCCGCGGCACCTTCATGCAGGAGGCGGTGCCGGCCGGGAAGGGGGCCATGAGCGCGGTGCTCGGGCTCGACCCGGCGCGGGTGCGCGAGATCTGCGCGGAGGCCGCCCGGGCCACCGGCCTGGTCTGCTCTCCCGCCAACTACAACGAGCCGGCGCAGACGGTGATCGCCGGCGACGCCGCCGCCGTCGAGGCGGCCGGGGCGAAGCTCAAGGAGGCCGGCGCGAAGCGGGTGCTGCCCCTCCCGGTGTCCGCCCCCTTCCACTGCGCCCTCATGGCGCCGGTGAAGCCGCGCCTCGAGGCGGTGCTGCGGGAGGTCGCCCTCTCCGCCCCGCGCGTGCCGGTGGTCACCAACGTGGAGGCGAGGCCCAACGCCGAGGCGGCGCGCGTCGTGCCGCTCCTGGTGGAGCAGGTCACGAGCCCGGTGCGCTGGATCGAGTGCGTGCAGGAGCTGGTGCGCCAGGGCGCGACCCGCATGGTCGAGGTCGGGCCGGGACGGGTGCTCTCCGGGCTGGTGAAGCGCATCGACAAGTCGGTCGAGGTCTTCAACGTCGAGGACCCGGCGTCGCTCGACAAGACCCTCGCCGCGCTGAAGGGGGCCTGAGCGCATGTACGACTTCAAGGGGAAGGTGGCGCTCGTCACCGGCGGCTCGCGCGGCATCGGCCGGGCCATCGTCGAGACCCTCGGCCGCGGCGGGGCCGCGGTGGCCGTCAACTACGCCGGGAACGAGGCGGCGGCGCAGGAGGCGGCGGAGAAGGCCCGGGCCGCCGGCGCTCCCGCGGTGCGGCTGCTCAAGTTCGACGTCGCCGACCCGGCCGCCTGCGCGGCGGCGGTGGACGAGGTGGTGAAGGAGATGGGCGGGCTGCACGTGCTCGTCAACAACGCCGGCATCGCCATCGACCAGCTCGTCATGCGGCTCAAGGACGAGGACTGGAACCGGCAGCTGCAGGTGAACCTCACCGGCGCCTTCAACCTCATCCGGGCGGCGAGCCGCCCCATGATGAAGGCCCGCGGCGGCGCCATCGTGAACCTCACCTCGGTGGTGGGGGAGATGGGCAACGCCGGGCAGGCGGCCTACGCCGCCACCAAGGCCGGGCTCATCGGGCTCACCAAGTCGGTCGCCCGCGAGCTCGCCAGCCGCGCCATCCGCGTGAACGCGGTCGCCCCGGGCTTCATCGACACCGACATGACCTCCGCGATTCCGGAGGCGGCCCGGGCGAAGATGCTCGAGGCCATCGCGCTCGGCAGGCTCGGGACCGCGCAGGAAGTGGCAGACTGCGTGGCCTGGCTCGCGAGCGAGCAGGCGTCGTACGTGACCGGGGAGGTCATCCGGGTCAACGGCGGCATGTACATGTAGCCGTGACTTCCCACGGCGCGTCCCCAACGCAGCATCCACCAGCAGGAGAGGTCAGATGACGACGACGAACATCGAGGCGAAGGTCAAGGGCATCATCGCGGAGCAGCTCGGCGTGGGCGAGGACGAGATCAAGACCACGTCCAGCTTCATCGAGGACCTGGGCGCGGACTCGCTCGACATCGTCGAGCTGGTGATGGCGATGGAGGAGGAGTTCGAGGTCGAGATCCCCGACGAGGAGGCCGAGAACATCAAGACCGTCGCCGACGCGGTGAACTACATCAACACCCACAAGAAGTAGGGCGGACCGCGCGCTCACCGGCGCGCTCCCCCCGGCGACCGCCGGCGGGGGCGCCCGGTGCGGCTGGCGCGGGCAGTCGGCGAGCAGCACCGGCCGCGGCAGCGGCCCGTCACGCAAGCGGAGCGGAGGCTTTCTTCATGAGCAGGCGTCGCGTCGTCGTCACTGGGCTCGGGCTCATCAGCCCGGTTGGAATCGGGGTCGAGGAGTCCTGGAAGTCGCTCGTCGAGGGCAAGAGCGGCATCGGCCCCATCACGCTCTTCGACGCCTCCGCGTTCCCCACCCGCATCGCGGGCGAGGTGAAGGGGTTCGACCCCGGCGCGTACATGGACAAGAAGGAGGCGCGCCGCAACGACCGCTTCATCCAGTTCGCGATCGCGGCGGCCGAGATGGCGATCAAGGACTCCGGGATCGACCTCGCCAAGGTGGACCTGGAGCGGTTCGGGGCCATCGTCGGCGCCGGCATGGGCGGCCTCGGGACCATCGAGGAGACCGTCCAGACCCTGATCGAGAAGGGCGTGAAGCGGGTCAGCCCCTTCTTCATCCCGAGCGTCATCATCAACCTCGCGCCGGGGCAGATCAGCCTGCGCTACGGCCTCAAGGGGCCGAACTACTCCCCGGTGTCGGCCTGCGCCACCGCCAACCACTCCATCGGCGACGCCATGATGGTGATCGAGCGCGGCATGGCCGACGTGATGATCGCCGGCGGCGCCGAGGCCACCATCACCCCGCTCGGCATCGGCGGCTTCTGCGCCGCCCGCGCCCTCTCGGAGCGGAACGACGAGCCCACCCGGGCGAGCCGGCCCTTCGACAAGAGCCGCGACGGCTTCGTGGCCGGCGAGGGCTCCGGGCTGCTGATCCTCGAGGAGTACGAGCACGCCAGGGCCCGCGGCGCGCGCATCTACTGCGAGCTGTCCGGCTACGGCGCCAGCGCCGACGCCCACCACATCACCAGCCCGGCCGAGGGCGGCGAGGGCGGCCAGCGCGCCATGCGGATGGCGCTGAAGGACGCCGGGCTCGCGCCGGAGCAGGTGGGCTACGTCAACACCCACGGCACCTCCACCCCGCAGGGCGACATCGCCGAGTGCCAGGGCATCGCCGCCGTCTTCGGCGAGCACGCCACCTCGAAGAAGCTGCTGGTGAGCTCCACCAAGTCGATGACCGGCCACCTCCTCGGCGCCGCCGGCGGCCTCGAGGCGGTGGTGAGCGTCCTCGCGCTCACCCGCGGCGTGATCCCGCCCACCATCAACGTGGAGGAGCAGGATCCCGAGTGCGCTCTCGACGTGGTGCCGAACGTGGCCCGCGAGCGGCGGGTGGACGCGGTCCTCTCCAACAGCTTCGGCTTCGGCGGCACCAACGCGGTGCTTGCCTTCCGGAAGGCGTAGCCGTGGCCGAGCGCATCGTCGCCGCCTCCGACCACGCCGGCCTCGCGCTCCGCGCCGAGGCGGTCAAGGCCGCCCAGGCCCGCGGCTTCCTGGTCGAGGACCTGGGGCCGTTCTCGGCCGAGAGCGTGGACTACCCCGAGTTCGCCCGGCTGGTCGGCGAGCGGGTGGCCCGGGGCGAGGCGCGCTTCGGCCTGCTCGTCTGCGGCACCGGCATCGGCATGTCCATCGCCGCCAACAAGGTGCCCGGCGTGCGGGCGGCGCTGTGCACGAGCGAGTTCGAGGCGCGCATGTCCCGCGCCCACAACGACGCCAACGTCCTCTGCCTGGGCCAGCGCGTGGTCGGCGCCGGGCTCGGGACGGCCATCGTGGCCGCCTTCCTCGCCGAGCCGTTCGAGGGCGGGCGGCACGCGCGCCGCGTCGACCTGATCAAGGCCCTGGAGAAGTAGCCGGGCGCGCGGTATGAAGCGCCCCCTCACCACCACGCAGGAGCGAAGACCCCGATGATGCCGCAGAAGCCGCTCGCCGAAGCCGATCCGGACATCGCCCGCCTCATCCAGGAGGAGACGCGGCGCCAGGAGGAGGGGCTGGAGCTCATCGCCAGCGAGAACTTCGTCTCGCCGGCGGTGCTGCAGGCGCTCGGGTCCCCGCTCACCAACAAGTACGCCGAGGGCTACCCCGGGAAGCGCTACTACGGGGGCTGCGAGGTGGTGGACCAGGTCGAGCAGATCGCCATCGACCGCGCCAAGGCGATCTTCAAGGCCGACCACGCCAACGTGCAGCCGCACTCCGGCTCGCAGGCCAACATGGCGGCCTACTTCGCGCTCATGCAGCCGGGCGACACGCTGCTCGCCATGAGCCTCAACTTCGGGGGCCACCTCACCCACGGCTCGCCGGTGAACTTCTCCGGCAAGCTCTACAAGGTGGTGCCCTACGGCCTGAAGCAGGGCGACGAGACCATCGACTACGACGAGGTGGCGCGGCTCGCGAAGGAGCACCGGCCCCGCGTCGTCATGGCCGGCGCCAGCGCCTACCCGCGGGTCATCGACTTCGTGCGGCTCAAGGAGATCGCCGACGCGGTCGGGGCGAGCCTGGTGGTGGACATGGCCCACATCGCCGGCCTGGTCGCCGCCGGGATCCACCCCTCGCCGGTGCCGCACGCCGAGATCGTCACCAGCACCACCCACAAGACCCTGCGCGGCCCCCGCGGCGGCCTGATCCTCGCGAAGGAGCAGCACGCCAAGGTGCTCAACTCGCAGATCTTCCCCGGCATCCAGGGCGGCCCGCTGGAGCACGTCATCGCCGCCAAGGCGGTGGCCTTCGGCGAGGCGCTCAAGCCGGAGTTCAAGGCCTACCAGCAGCAGATCGTGAAGAACGCGCAGGCGCTCGCCGAGGGGCTCAAGGCGGCCGGGCTGCGGCTCGTCTCGGGCGGCACCGACAACCACCTCATGCTGGTGGACCTGCGCCCGCGCAAGCTCACCGGCCGCATCGCCGAGGAGGCGCTCGGGAAGGCCGGGATCACGGTCAACAAGAACATGATCCCCTGGGACCCCGAGAAGCCCATGACCACCTCGGGCATCCGCGTCGGCACCCCCGCCATCACCACCCGCGGCATGGGCGTGGCCGAGATGGCCACGGTGGCGCGGCTCATCTCCACCGCGCTCGACGCCCCCGGCGACGACGCCGCCCTGGCGCGGGTCCGGGCCGAGGTGAAGGAGCTCTGCAAGCAGTTCCCGCTCTACCCCGGCCTCGCCTGACGAGGGCCCCGCCTCGCGGCTTGCCGCTTGGGCGGGCGGCGCGGAGAGGGTAGGCTGTCCGCATGCGCTGCCCCTACTGCGGCCACGTGGAAGACCGCGTCGTCGATTCGCGCGAGGCCCAGGAGGGCCAGGCGACGCGCCGGCGGCGCGAGTGCCTGGGCTGCGCGCGGCGCTTCACCACCTACGAACGGATCGAGGAGATCCAGCCCACGGTGGTGAAGAAGGACGGGCGCCGGGAGCCGTTCGACCGGCAGAAGATCGTGGAGGGGCTCACCCGCGCCTGCCAGAAGCGGCCGGTCTCGACGGAGCGGATCGAGGAGCTGGTCGCGTCGGTGGAGCGGCAGCTCCAGGAGCTGGGCGAGCGCGAGGTGCGGAGCACCGCCATCGGCGAGGCGGTGATGCAGCGGCTCAAGGCGCTCGACCAGGTGGCGTACGTCCGCTTCGCGTCGGTCTACCGGGCCTTCCGCGACGTGGGCGAGTTCATGAACGAGCTCGCCGGCCTCGCCCAAGACAAGCAGCGATGACCCGGGAAGAACGCGCCGCCGCCGAGGGGTACATGCGGCTGGCCCTCGCCGAGGCGGCGAAGGGGCTGGGCCGGACCAGCCCCAACCCCGCCGTCGGGGCGGTGCTAGTCAAGGGCGGGCGGGTGATCGCCCGGGGGCACCACGCCCGCGCCGGCGGCCCGCACGCGGAGGTGGTGGCGCTGCGGCGCGCCGGGCCGGCCGCCCGCGGCGCCGACCTCTACAGCACCCTCTAGCCGTGCAGCCATTACGGCAAGACGCCCCCCTGCAGCCTGGCGCTCATCGAGGCGGGG
>JAJXVM010000165.1 GCA_021782135.1 Myxococcales bacterium
CGGTTCCTGCGCAAGCCCTGGGAGGCGGCCGACGTGCTCCAGACCGTGGAGCAGGCCAGCGATCTCGTCGCCCAGCGGCGCACCGTCGCGCGGCTGCTCGAGCTGCTCGCGCGGCGCACCGACGAGCTGCAGCGGTCCCTCGATCGGCTGGGCGAGCAGCAGCGGATGCTGCTCGACCTGGAGCGGCTCGGCACCATCGGGCAGCTCACCGCCGGCGTCACCCACGACCTGCGGAACCTCATGGTGGGCCTGCGGGGCGCGGAGTGGGAGCTGTCGCAGGCGAACGTCCCGGCGGCGGCCCGCGAGACCCTGACCGCCTGCGTGGCCGGGGTGGACGACCTGACCCGCACGCTGGCGGCGCTGCACGGCTACGCGCGCGGCGGCCTCGCGGTCGAGCTCGCCGCGCTGGAGCCGGCGCGGGTGGTGAGCGACGCGCTCGCGATCGCGCGCATGGACCGGCTCTTCGGCATGCGCGAGGTGGTCTGCGAGCTCCCGCCGGATCTGCCGGTGGTCCAGGCCGACCACCAGAAGCTCACCCAGGTGCTGGTGAACCTGGTCCGCAACGCCCTCCAGGCCACCCGCGGCCGCGCCACCGTGCGGGTCTCGGCGCGGGCGCGCGACGGCGAGGTGGAGTTCGCGGTGGAGGATCAGGGCCCGGGCGTCGCGGCCGCGATGCGGGAGCGGCTCTTCCAGCCGTTCGCCTCGAGCAAGGGGCAGGAGGGGCTGGGGCTCGGGCTCTACATGGCGCGGCTCATCGTCGAGTCGCACCGCGGGCGCATCGAGGTCAGCGATCGACCGGGCGGCGGGGCGCGCTTCCAGGTGGTGCTGCCGCGCGCTTCGTAGCCGAACGTCCCGTGGGGGGACGACACCAGCCGAGGAGGAGCGCCGTGGATCTCCAGGAGCGAAGCGACGATCGGACCGAGGTGCCGCGGGAAGGCGAGGCGATCCCGCCGGAGGTGCCGGCGGCGAACGAGCCCCCGGCGGCGGGCGAGCGGCGCATCCGCACCTACGAGGAGCTCGACGGGGCCGAGGGGCGCGGCGTCTTCTTCCGGCCGCAGCGCTTCTCGGCGGCCGACTTCGCGCCGCTGCGCGGGACGGTGACGGTGGGGGTGGGGGGGAAGCTCCGCAGTTGCGGCGTCCGGGACGTCTCCGAGAACGGGGTCGCCTTCGCCTGGACAGGCGACGAGCCGGTCCGCGCCGGGCAGCGCCTGCAGCTCACGCTGCGGTTCGACGCCCACGAGGCGTTCCGGGGCGAGGGCCACGTCGGCTCCGTCCGGGAGCAGGACGGCGGGCGGGTGGTGGGGGTGTCCTTCCAGGACTTCCTGCTCGACGTGGACGAGCTGTTCCAGCTCCGTGACGTCCGGAGCTGGAGCGGGGCGTCGAGCGGTACCCAGCCGTCGTCGCAACCCTGGCGGTTCGACGGGGGAGAGCGCTTCAAGGCGGCGGTCTCCGACCTGCGCCTCTACCTCGAGGACGCCGAGGAGGAGCTCGGGGCGCTCGAGCGGGAGCTGCCCTGGAACGTGCTGCACGGCCCGGATCACCCCGCCCGGATGGCGCTCCTCTTCCGCCTCCGCTCCGGCTTCGTCGCCGAGGCGGTGAAGATGAGCGAGGAGGTCGACGCCGCCGTCCGCGAGCTCCCGGGAGGGCACCAGAACCCGCGCGCCAGGGAGTGGGCGCTGCGCCAGGTGGATCGCTTCCTGATGAGGGCGCCCATCCTCCACCGCGCCCGCCACAAGCCGTTCGGCTACCCGGGCGACTACGAGGTGATGAACTTCATCTATGGAGAGAGCTTCGACGGCGCGACGCTGTTCGCGCGCGCGGTCAGCCTCGCGTTCACCCACACCCGCGCGGCGCGGGCGGTGCGCTACCGCAAGGATCTCGTCAAGCGGCAGCTCGCGGCCCTGCTGCAGCGGCGAGCGGGGTCCTCGGCCCCGGTCCGGGTGCTCTCGATCGCCGCTGGCCCGGCGCAGGAGCTGTGCGAGCTCCTGGACGAGCTCCCGGAGCTGCCCGCGCCGGTGGAGGTGGTCCTGTTCGAGCAGGACAAGAACGCGCTCACCCACGCCTGGCGCCGGCTCCAGGCGCGAGTGGAGGCCCGCTTCACCGGGGCGGTGCGGCTCACGTTCCTGCACGATTCGATCAAGCGGCTCCTGCGCGAGCCCGGTCTGTTCACCCGGTTCGGTCGCTTCGACCTCGTCTACTCCTGCGGGCTCTACGACTACCTGGCCCAGCGGACCGCGGTGGTCCTGACGCGACACCTGTCCGAGGCGACCGCGCCCGGCGGGCAGCTCCTGGTCGCCAACATGGTGGACCACCCCACCCGGTGGATCATGGAACATCACCTGGAGTGGCCGCTCATCTACCGCACGCGGGAGGAGCTGCTCGACATCGCGCGGCGGGCCGTTCCGGCGGCGCGGCTGCGGCTCCTCGAGGAGGAGAGTGGCGCCAACCCGTTCTTCGAGCTGACGCGCGACTGAGGTGAACGTCGAGTCCGCACACTTCGAGCATCGCTGGCGGCGCTGGCTCGTCGCCCGCAACCGGCACGCGCTCCGGCTCGCGCTCTGGATCGGGTTGACGCTCTACCCGCTGTTCGGCCTCCTCGATCTCCTGCTGGGCCGCCCGGTGCTCCACTGGCTCTGGGTCACGCGGGGGCTCTTCGTCCTGCTGACGCTGGCCCTCTTCCGCGTGCTGCGCACCCGCGCGTTCGAGCGCTGGGGCGAGCTCATCAGCGTGGGCTATCTCTGGGCGGCCGCCGGCGGGATCGCCGTCATGACCACGTACATGGGGGGGCTGGCCTCCTCCTATTACGCGGGGCTCACCCTGACCATCGTCGCCGCCGGCCTGCTCTTCATGTGGCGCCCGCCGGTGGTCGTGGTCGCGCACTCCGCGATCGTCGGCGGATTCCTGGGGCTGAACCTGGTCCTGAAGCGGATCGGCCCCTTCTTCGAGGCCACCTCGAACTTGATGTTCCTCTCCTCCACCGCCCTCATCGCCGCGGTGGGGCAGATCTTCTCCTTCCGGACCCAGCGCGAGCAGGTCCTGCAGCGCGTCCAGCTCGAGCAGGCCACCGCCCGGCTCGAGCAGGCCCACGCCGAGCTGAAGCAGCTCGATCGGTTCAAGTCGCGCTTCTCCGCCAACATGACCCACGAGCTGCGCACGCCGCTCGCCATGGTGCTCACCCCGCTCGAGCTGATGCTGCAGGGCGAGGTGGGGGAGTTCACGGAGGCCCAGCGCGGCTCGTTCCAGGCGATGTTCAAGAGCGCCCTCAAGCTGCTCAAGATCGTGAACGACCTGCTCGACCTCTCCCGGCTCGAGGAGAGCCGGCTGCGGCTGGAGGTGGGGGAGCACGACCTCGCCGCCCAGCTGGCCACCCTCACCGAGGACTCGCAGGTGCTGGCGCGGCGCAAGTCGATCGAGCTCGAGTACCGGCCCGCGGTGGCCTCCGCCCTGGTCCGCTACGACCTCGAGCGCATGGAGCGGGTCTTCGTGAACCTGCTCTCGAACGCCATCAAGTTCACCCCGGCCGGCGGCCACGTCTCGGTGGTCCTCGAGGACCGCCCGGACGCGGTGCAGGTGGCCGTCGCCGACGACGGTCCGGGCTTCCCCCCCGAGCAGGCGGCGCGCATCTTCGAACGGTTCTACCAGGTGGACATGGGCGGCACCCGCCAGTACGGGGGCGCCGGCATCGGCCTGGCGCTGGCGCGCGAGCTGGTCGCGCTGCACGGCGGCGCCATCCGCGCCGAGAGCGACGGCGCGCACGGGGCCCGCTTCACCGTCACCCTGCGCAAGGGGCGGGATCACTTCCGCCCGGACGCCGTGGCCTCGGCGCACGCGGCCGACGAGATCCAGGAGGGGGACGCCGGCCTCGACTGGGCGGTGCAGCTCTCCTCCCGCCGCGAGTTCCGGCTCCTCGACATCGAGGAGGCGGCCGAGCGGCGCGTGGTGGAGCGCGACCTCGACGAGGAGGCGCGGCCGTACACCGCGGTGGTGGTCGAGGACAGCCCGCAGATCGTCCGCCTGGTGCACATGGCCCTGCGCCGGCAGTTCAAGGTGCTCGCCGCCCCCGACGGCCTCAAGGGGCTGGAGATGGCCCGGCGCGAGCAGCCGAGCCTGGTGGTCACCGACCTGATGATGCCGGGCATCGACGGCCTCGAGCTGACCCGCCGGCTGCGCGAGGACCCCGCCACCCGCCACGTCCCCATCCTGATGCTGACCGCGCGCGGGGATCTGGAGGACCGGGTCCAGGGGATCGAGACCGGCGTCAACGCCTACCTCACCAAGCCCTTCTCGCCCAAGGAGCTCGTCACCCTGGCCCGGCAGCTCGTGCAGGCGGAGGAGGAGACCGCCGAGCTGGTGCTGGCGCAGCGGATGGAGTCGCTCGAGACGGTGGCCGCGGGGCTGGCGCACGAGATGAACAACCCGCTCAACTACGTGAAGAACGCGCTCGCCCGGGTGCGGCTCGACGCCGAGGAGGCGCTCGCGATGGCCGGGGCGGCGGGCCGGCCCGTGCCGGAGGGCGAACGGGAGCGGCTGGCGGTCCTCTCCCGCCGCCTGCGCGAGCTGCTCGGCGTCGCCGACTCGGGGCTGCGGCGCATCGGCGGGACGGTGGAGCTGATGGGGCGCTACGGGCGCGCCGGCTTCCGCCGCGAGCCGGTCCCCGTGGACGCCTGGGAGGCGGTGCGCACCGTGGTGGCGGTGGTGCTCCCGGCGACCGGCCGCGGCGCCACCGTGGAGCTCGAGTTCCAGGGGGACGGCACGCTCGAGTGCGTGCCGGAGGAGTTCAACCAGGTGCTCGCCAACCTCGTGCAGAACGCCGTCGAGGCGGCGCCGGAGGAGGGCGGCCGGGTGGTGGTGCGGGGGGACGCGGACGGGACCGCGCTGCGGCTCTCGGTGCGGGACAACGGCCCCGGTGTTCCACCGGAGGCACGCGCCCGGCTCTTCACCCCCTTCTTCACCACCAAGGGGCCGGGCCGCGGCACCGGCCTCGGGCTCACCATCGCCCGCCGGGTGGTCCAGAGCCTCGGCGGCACGCTGCAGCTCGCCAGCGCCGCCGGGGAGGGTGCCGAGTTCGTGGTACGCGTCCCTCGAAAAAAACGAACCTAGTGACCTCGATCAACGTCGGGCCCGCTCGCGGCGTGACATAGCTGCACGACCTCGCCCGCCAAGGGTGGCGGGCTCTCCGCCCCAAGGGACCCTCGAATGCGCCTTCTCCGCTACACCGCCCTTCTCGTGAGCACCCTCGCCCCCCTCGCCGCGTTCGCGGCGGGTGGCCACGACGCCCTGAGCTGCTCCGGCTGCCACTCGATCCACGCCGCCAAGGCCGAGATCCTCTTCGCGGTGGAGCCGAACAAGAGCGCGACGAACCGCCAGAACCAGCCGGTGATGGGCATGTCGGCGCTCTGCCTCGGCTGCCACAAGGACGGCGGCATGGCGACCTCGATCTCGGGGCACATGAGCCACCCCTACGGCATGGACCAGGTGAACCCCAAGGTCGCGAAGGTCCCCGGCGAGCTCCTGCGGAACGGCCGGTTCGAGTGCCTCGGCTGCCACGACCCGCACCCGTCGAACCCCAACTACAAGTACCTGCGCGTCGACACCGCCAAGGGCCAGAAGATGGAGCTCTTCTGCGCGGTCTGTCACCCGGCCAAGGCCGACGACGCCACCGCGAGCGCCAAGGTGGCGCTGTTCACCTCGATGGACGAGACCGGCAACCGCGTCCTCGCCACCTCCGACGGCGGCAGCCCGGCGCCGGCCCGCAAGGCGATCAAGTCTCCCGCCAAGGCGAAGAAGCTCCCCGCGAAGAAGTCCAAGACCAAGGCCGTCAAGGCCGCCGCCGAGCCGGTCGCCGCGCCGGCCCAGTAGCCGCCGCTCCGATCCGCGTCGTTCCCCGAGAGGCCCCCGGAAACGGGGGCCTTTTTCATTCGGGACCTGCCGTCCCGCCCCCCGCGCCGGCGGCCGCCGGCGCCCCGCCCCCTCGGGAGCGAGCCGCTTCCACACCGATGGTCAAAATGGCCGCTTGCGGAGTCCGCCCGGTCTCCCCTATGAGAGGGGGTTGAGGAGAGCTTCCCCCCCTTGTCCGCGAAGTCGCGCCATGACGTCCTGCTGGTCCGGGCCGGAGAGCGGATCTGCGCCCTGCCGCTCGCCGAGGTGATCGAGGCGTTCCGGCCGCTGCCGGTGCGCCCGCTGGCCGGCACTCCGCCGTTCGTGCTCGGCATGGCGGTGGTGCGCGGGGCGCCGGCCCCGGTGCTGTGCCTGGCGCGCTTCCTGACCGGCGCCCCCGGTCCGGCGCCGTCCCGCTTCGTCAGCGTGCGCTGCGGCGAGCGGGTGGCGGCGCTCGCCGTCGAGGCGGTGATCGGGGTGTCTCCGCTGCCCGAGATGGACTCGGGCGCCCCGCTGCTCGAGCAGGCCGGAGGCGGAGCGCTCGAGGCGGCGGGGGCGCTGGGGAGCGAGCTGCTGGTGCTGCTGCGGTCGGTCCGGGTGGTGCCCGGGGAGTGCTGGACCTCCCTGGACGGCGGGAGCGCGGCATGAGCGCCGGCGTGGACCGCGCGCAGCTCGAGCGCCTGAGGCGGGCGGTGGCCCGCCGGCTCGGGCTGCAGCTGGACGGGAGCAAGCTCGACGAGCTCGCGCAGGTCGCCGCGCAGCGGCTCTCGGCGCTCGGAAATCCGCCCCCCGGCCGCTGGCTGGAGCAGGTCGAGGCCGGCCACGGGCCGGAGCTCGACGCCCTCGCGGAGCGGCTCACCGTCGGCGAGACCTACTTCTTCCGGAACTGGAACGATTTGCGGGCGCTCCTCGGGGCGGTGATCCCGGAGCGGGTCCAGGCCCGGCGGGGAGAGCGGCGGCTGCGCATCCTCTCGGCGGGCTGCGCTTCGGGCGAGGAGCCCTACACGCTCGCCATGATGGTGCGGCAGGTCCCCGAGCTGGCGCAGTGGGACGTCACCCTTCGCGGCGTGGATCTGAACCCGGCCGCGCTGGCGCGCGCCGTGTCCGGGCGGTACTCGCGCTGGTCGCTGCGCCAGACCCCGCCCGAGCTGGCGGCCCGCTTCTTCCGCCAGGAGCGCCAGGAGTTCCGGCTCGCCGACGAGATCCGGTCCATGGTCCGGTTCGAGCAGGCCAACCTGGTCGAGGACGACCCGCGGATCTTCGCGCCGTCGTCGTGGGACGTGGTGTTCTGCCGGAACGTGACCATGTACTTCGGCCGCGAGGTCGCGCGCGCGGTCATGGACCGCTTCGCCTCCGCCCTCGCCCCCGGCGGCTTCCTGTTCCTCGGCCACGCGGAGAGCCTGCGCGGCCTGTCGACGCGCTTCCACCTGCGGCACACCCACGAGACCTTCTACTACCAGGTGCACGGAGAGGCCGAGGCGCGGCCGCCGGCGCCGCTCGAGCGGTTGCCGGAGCCGCGACCGGCGCCCGAGGAGGCGGCGCAGAACGCCGACTGGCTGCAGGCGATCCAGGAGTCGAGCCGGCGCATCGCGGCGCTGGCGGGCGGCGCCAGCGCCCCCGCGGCTCCCGCCCCGGCGGCCGCTCCCGCCG
>JAJXVM010000166.1 GCA_021782135.1 Myxococcales bacterium
CTCGCTCGGCGGCGGCTCGCCCATCGACGGCGCCAAGGCGGTCGCCTTCTCGCTCGCGAGCGGCCTGGACCTGCTCGCGCCCGACGCGCCGGCCCGCGCGCGGGGCGCGAAGCTCGACCGCGTCCTTCCCCACGTGGCCGTCCCGACCACCCTCTCCACGGCGGAGCTGAACGCCGGCGCCGGCTTCAGCGCCGAGGGGACGCGCGAGAAGGTGGGCGTCTCGGCGCCCGCGCTGCTCCCCGCGGCGGTGCTCTACGACGCCTCGCTGGCGGTGCGCACCCCCCTGCCGCTCTGGCTCGCCACCGGCATCCGGGCGGTGGACCACGCCGTCGAGACGCTGCTCTCGGAGGGCGAGCACCCGCTGCCCGACGCCGCGGCGCTCGAGGGGCTGCGGCGGCTCGCGCTGGCGCTCCCCGAGGCGCGCCGCCGGCCGGCGGACGAGGCGGCGCGCACCGAGTGCCAGCTCGGCGCCTGGCTCACCTACCTCCTGCCCGGCCCGGCCGCCCGCGGTCTCTCCCACACGCTGGGGAAGCGGCTCGGGTCGCGCCACGGCATCGCCCACGGCGTGACCTCCTGCCTGCTGCTCCCGCACGTGCTGCGGTACCTGGCGCCGCGCGCGCCCGGCGCGATGCAGCGCATCGCCCAGGCGCTCGGGGCCGCGGACGCGGCCCGCGGCGTCGAGGAGCTGGTGGCGAGGCTCGACCTGCCGCGGCACCTCTCCGCCTGGAACCTCACCGACGCCGACCTCGAGGAGGCGGCGCGGCCGCTCGCGAGCGCCGAGCACCCGCTCCCGGAGCTGCTCGGGATCCTGCGGGCCGCGCGCTGAGCGGCCGCGGCGCGGGTCAGCGCCGCGCCGGCGCCGAGCCGTCCCCGCCGGCCTGGAGCATGATCTGGGTGGCGCTGCCCGAGCCGAGCACCACGGTCTTGGCGTTGGGCGACTGGGCCAGCCGCTCCAGCTGCTGCACCCGCTCGAACTCCAGGATGGCCGGGCTGAGGCTGGCGGAGATGGTGTGGTTGTAGTCGGCGATCCCCTGGGCCTCGATGCGCCGCTGGTCGGCCTGGGCGCGCGCCACGTCGAGCACGTACTTCATCTTGAGGACCTCCTGCTCGGCCGCGAGCTTCTGGTCGATGGCGACGCGGATGGCGTCCGGCAGCTGGACGTTCCGGACGAGGATCGCCTCGAGGGCGATGTGCTTGCCGACGATCTTCGACTCGACCCCCTCGCGCGTCTCCCGCTCGATGACGTCGCGCTTGGTCGAGTAGATCTCCTCCGGCGTGTACCGCCCGATGACCCGCCGCGCCTCCGAGCGCAGTACCGGCTCCACGATCTTGCGGTAGTACTCCGGGCCGATCTCCTCCTGCAGGGCGATGACCTCGTTCGGGATGAGGTGGTAGCGCACCGTGGCGTCGAGCTTGATGGAGAGCCCGTTCACCGCGATGACGTTCAGCATCTCGTCGTTGCTCATGGTGCGCAGGTCGTAGACCGCCATGTCGTTCCAGGGCGCGATGAGGTGCTCGCCCTCGCCGTACGGATTGGGCTGGGTGCCGCTGGTGGCGCGCCAGAGCACGCCGACGCGGCCCGGGCCGACGGTGGAGCAGCCGGCGAGGGTGAGCGCCGCCGCGAGGGAAAGGAGCCGGAGGTGGTTCATGGCGCGATCTCCAGGACGGCCGGGGTTTCGGCCGCGATGACGTGGGTGGAGGGCGAGGTGAGCAGCGCGTCCCAGGCACGGCGGCGCGCGTCCTCGAGGGTGGAGGGGGTGAGGGTCGGCGCGACCAGCTCGTTGGCGCGGGCGGTGGCGCGGCCGCGCTCGCGCCGCTCGTCGGCGTGTTGCCGGGCGAGCTCGAGCAGCTGCGGCGCCGTGAGCGCCACCTGCTCCTCGGTGGAGGTGGCCTCGATCTCGCGCTCCAGCGGCTGCGAGATGGCGGTGAGCGAGCGCATGAAGACGGCGTCGAGCTGGACGTGCATGCGCCGCAGCGGCTCGCGCCCGATGGCGAGCACGCGGGCCTGGATCTCGGGCACGTTGCGGGTGTCCATGAGCGCGAACGACGAGTAGCCGGCCACCACGCGCCGCACCGCCGCCTGCACCACCGGCCGGATGAGCCGGTCGTACGGCAGCGGCCCCACCTCGCGGTCGAAGGCGACCAGCTCGGAGGGGATGACGTGCCAGGTGACCACCGAGGCGTTGGCGTGCACCTGCGCGCCGTCGGCGGCGACGCCGCGCAGGTCCTCGTTCACCTCCTGCTGCCGGAGGTCGATCACGTCCACCTGCGCGCCGATCCCGGCCCAGGAGACCCCCTCCTCGAGCGGCTTCATGTGGCCGAAGGCGGAGGTGACGACCGCGCCGTATCCGGGCGGCACGGTCGCGCAGGCGGAGAGCAGGAGGGCGCCGAGGAGGGCGGGGTGGGCGAGGCGGGGGGCGCGAGCCATTGCGGTCACGGACTGCATCATCGGGCCGCTCGATTCGCTCGGCCGCTCCATCCCGTGTAGCACGGCGAGGGCGGCGGCGACCGTCTCGAAGGGGGCCGTGTACGGAGAGTACCAGTCGAGCCTCGGCGAGGACACCCGCGGTGGGCAGCAAACTGCGCGGGCCTCGCCTCTGAAGCTTGTCTTCCCGCCAGTGGCGCGCCTCGCGCAAGGTGCGCGAGGCAAACCCCCGAGCTGGAGCCGGTGCGCCCGCGGGCGGCACCCGTCTCGGGGCCTGCTGTCCGCGCGGCGAAGGCTCAATCCTTGCGCCATGCCGACCATGAAAGCCTACGAGGTCCCGAAACCGGGCGCTCCCTTCACCCGCGTCGAGCGCCCCGTCCCCCAGCCCGGCGCCGGCCAGGTGCGGATCGCCGTCGAGGCCTGCGGCATCTGCCACTCCGACGCCTTCGTGAAGGAGGGGCACTATCCGGGCCTCTCGCTCCCGCGCGTCCCGGGGCACGAGGTGGTGGGAACCGTGGACGCGGTCGGCGAGCGGGTGAGCGCCTGGCGGCCCGGCCAGCGCGTCGGGGTGGGCTGGCACGGCGGCCACTGCGGCGTCTGCCCGCCTTGCCGATCGGGGGACTTCATCGAGTGCGTCCGCGGCCTCGTCTGCGGGATCAGCTACGACGGCGGCTACGCCGAGTACATGGTCGCGCCGCAGGAGGCGCTGGCGGCGGTGCCCGACGGGCTCGACCCGGTGGCGGCCGCGCCGCTGCTCTGCGCCGGGGTGACCACCTTCAACGCGCTCCGGAACAGCGGCGCGCGCGCGGGGGAGCTGGTCGCCGTGCAGGGCATCGGCGGGCTCGGGCACCTGGGGATCCAGTACGCCCGCAAGCTCGGGTACCGCACCGTGGCGCTCTCGCGCGGCGCGGACAAGAGGCAGCTCGCGCTCGAGCTGGGGGCCCACGACTACGTGGATCAGCAGGCGGGCGACGCGGCCGCCGCGCTGCAGGCCCTGGGCGGCGCCCGCGCGGTCCTGGCCACCGCGCCGAACGCGAAGCTGATGTCGAAGCTCGTGGACGGCCTCGGCCCGAGCGGCGTGCTGCTCGTGGTGGGCGCCTCGCCGGATCCGATCGAGGTCTCGCCCTTCCAGCTCATCGGCCTGCGGCGCCGGCTGCAGGGCTGGCCGAGCGGCACCGCCAAGGACTCGGAGGAGACCCTGGCCTTCAGCGCCCTCAACGGCGTCGCCTCGCGCAACGAAGTCTTCCCGCTCGACCGCTGCAACGAGGCCTACCAGCGCATGCTCGGGAACCAGGCTCGCTTCCGCGTGGTGCTCCAGGTGCGCGGGCGGACCAGCGCGCCCACGCCTGCATGAGCAAGGGGGACCACCAGGAGATCCCGGGCGGCGGATGGCGCCACGTGCCCGAGCGCTACTGGGCGGTGAGGGTGAAGCTCCGCTGGCCCTTCTGGATGAACCAGGCGGCGTTGCAGCCTCCTTCGGGCGCCGGGATGTCGATGCCCCCGACCGTGCCCTCGAAGGTGGCGTCACGCTGGAGATGGACACCCGTGGACCGCGTGGAGTACGTGCACGGACCGATGGTCGAGTCGTGGGAGCAGTACCACCCCGTCGTGGTGGTGAGGTCGCCGGTCACCGACGACGTGGCCGCCCAGAGCGCGGAGCAGGACGCGAAGCTGCCCTTCATCGTGCCCACGTCGCCGTACCGCACGCCCTCCCGCAGCTCCGCCGAGTCGAAGGAGACGGTGATGGTGTCCCCGGTGACCTTCGCGGCGGACATGGGAGCGTACCCGTAGGCGGAGAACCAGCTGGACCCAGAGAAACCGTACCAGCTCACCAGGATCGCGTCGGAACCGTCCGGCCGCAGGACGGCGGAGAAATACCCGTAGACCCTCGGCCATCCCCGCCGTCGTGCCAGAACGAGCCGTCCGGCAGCTTGCCGGTCATCTTCCCCTGCGCCACCACCGTGTCCGCCGCCGCGGATCCGCCGAGCAAAAGGATCAGCGCGAGCGCCCCCATCCGCTTGTTCCGCATCGCTCTCCCCCTTCGAATTCCGCGCAGGCTCCGCTCGCCCGCGCTGGAGCGAGGGCGATGGTGACCGTGCGGCCAGTGGACGTCCAGCCCCGGCGGCGGGAACGGCGGGGTCGCTCGGAGAAGGCAGGTGGTGCCCAGGCCCCGGAGTGGGTCCCCGGGTTCGCGTGGCGCGGGCCGGGCGGGCATGGACGGCCGGATCCCCGGCTTTCGCACCACGGCTTCGGGGAGAGCTCCCCCCGGCCCGATCGTCCCCCGCTCAGGCCGCGCCCGGCCCGCCCGCGGCCCCCTCGAGGATCCGCTCGATCTCCTCCGGGCTGGCCGGCTTGGCGATGTGCCGGTCGAAGCCGGCCTCCGCGGCGGCCCGGCGATCCTCGGGCTGGGCGTAGCCGCTCACGGCCACCAGCAGCAGCGGTCCGCTGGCGCGGGCGCGCAGGGCCCGGGCGACCTCGAAGCCGCTCATGCCCGGCAGACCGATGTCGCAGAGCACCACGTCGAAGGGCCGGGCCCGAGCCAGCTCGAGCGCGGCCGGGCCGTCGAAGGCCACCTCCGGCTCGTGCCCGAAGAGCCGGACCACGGCGGCCAGCGACTCGGCCCCGTCCCGGTTGTCGTCCACCACCAGCACCCGGCGGCCCCGGCGCGCGCGCGTGGCGCGCGTGGGCGCCGGGTCCTGCGCCTCGGCCTGGACCGCGAGGGGCAGGCGGACCACGAACTCGGCGCCCTTCCCGAGCCCGCCGCTCTCCGCGCGCGCGCTCCCGCCGTGCAGCTCGGCGATGCCCTTCACCAGCGCCAGCCCGAGCCCGAGGCCGCCCTCCGTGCGCGCCAGCGTCCGCTCTCCCTGGAAGAACGGCTCGAAGAGGTGCGGCAGGAGCGCCGGGTCGAGCCCCGCGCCGGTGTCGCGCACCCGGATCTCGGCGCCGTCGCCGGCGAGCCGGAGCGCCACCTCGACCTCGTCCCCCCGGCGCGTGAACTTGGCCGCGTTCTGCAGCAGGTTCCCGATCACCTGGGTGAGCCGGGTGGCGTCGGCCTCCACCCACGCGCGCTCCCGCGGCAGCGAGACCGCGAAGCACACCTGGCGCTGCTCCAGCAGCGGCCGGTAGTCCTCGCAGGCGCGACGAACCACGTCGCACAGGTCGAGCCGCTGCCGGCGGAGCTGGATCTTGCCGCGGCCGACGCGCGTCACGTCGAGCAGGTCCTCCACCAGCCGCGTGAGGTGCTCGATCTGCCGCTGGATCACCGCCCGGGCGCTCACGGCCTGGGCGCCGGCCGGATCGGCGCGCTCCAGCACGTAGACCGAGTTGCGGATGGGCGCGAGCGGGTTGCGCAGCTCGTGCGAGAGCATGCTCAGGAAGTCGTCCTTGCGGCGATCCACGTCCTGCAGCTCGGCGAGGAGCCGCTCCCGCTCCGCGCCGGCGCGCTTGCGGTCGTCGATGTCCATGCCGGCGCCGATGAAGCGCACCAGCCGGCCGCGGTCGTCGAGGATGGGCGCGAGGCGGCTCAGGAACCAGCGGTAGCCGCCGTCGGCGGCCCGGTAGCGCAGCTCGACGTCCTGGGCCGCGCGCAGCTCCAGCGCGCGCCGGCGGCACTGGCGCGCGGCGGCGACGTCGTCCGGGTGCACCACCCCCTCCCACCCGGCCCGGACCGTCCCGGCGAGGTCGAGCCCGGAGTAGGCCGCCCAGCTCGTGTTGACGTACTCGGGCATGCCTTCCGGCGCGAGGACGCAGACGATCTGCGGCATGGCGTCGCTGAGGGCGCGGAACCAGCGCTCGCTCTCTCGCAGCGCCGCCTCCTCGCGCGGGCTCATGCGCTCGGCCGTCTCGTAGGTGCGCACCAGCAGCCCGGTCCCGCCCTGCATCGGCAGCGGCGCGACGACCTCGTCCCAGGAGCTCTCCCGCGCCCCCGTCCGGCGCGCCTGACGCGGGGCCTCCACGGGATGCCCGGTCCGGGCCCGCCCGTGCAGCGCCAGCAGCAGCTCCCGCCGATCCGGGAAGAGGGCCACGTAGTCCTGGCCGAGCACCTCGTCGAGGTCGAAGCCGGTGCAGCGCAGCCAGGCCTCGTTCACCCGCAGGACGCTCCCGTCGGGCGCGACGAGGCAGTGGCCCACGCGCGGGTCCTCGTAGAGCAGCTCCAGCAGCGGGCTCGTCCAGGTCGCGGCAATTCCAGTCATGCGGCTCCGTTCGGGTCGAAGCGAATGCTATCGCGCTCCGCCTCGGCCTTCGCAGCGGGTTCTGCCGTTCCCGATGGGCCGTGCGGGCGGAGGCGCGGACGAGCGCACGCGCGACCACCGAGGCGACCGCCCGCCGTGCCGGAGCCGTGTGGGGGCGTGTCGCCCCCGGCCTGGGGGGCGCCACGGTGGCGCTCCGAAGGATAGGATCGCCGCCATGGTCCTCGTCCATCGCTCCATCCCGCCGAGGCTCGCGTCGGACCGGCCGCCGCTGCTGCTCCTGCTGCACGGGATCGGCGCCGACGAGGAGGACCTGCTGCCCCTCGCGACCGCGCTCGACCCTCGCTTCCACGTGGTGTCGGTCCGCGCGCCGCACCTCGCCGAGCCGATGGGGTACCGCTGGTACGCCATCGACTGGACGGCGACGCCGCCGCGGGGTGACCCGGCCGAGATCGCCGCCAGCCGCGATCTGCTGGCCCGCTTCGTCGAGGAGGCGCCCGCGGCCCTGGGCACCGACCCCGCCCGTGCCTTCCTCCTCGGCTTCAGCCAGGGCGCCATCCTCTCGCTCGCGCTGCTGCTCGCGAGGCCCGCGCTGGTCCGGGGCGTCGTCGCCCACTCCGGGCGGCTGGCGCGGCTGCCCGGCCCCGAGCCGACGCCCGAGGCGCTGGCCGGGACGGAGGTGCTGCTGCTCCACGGAGCGGCCGACGACGTCGTCCCGGCGGCGCTGGGCCGCAAGGCCGGCGAGGTGCTCTCGGCGCTGCTCGGCCCGCGGGTCGAGCACCGCGAGATCCCCGGGCTCGGTCACGAGATCTCGCCGGAGAGCCTGGCCCTCGCGGCGGCCTGGCTCTCGAAGCGCCTCGACCAGCGCTGAGCCCGAACGC
>JAJXVM010000167.1 GCA_021782135.1 Myxococcales bacterium
CCGACCGCATCTCCTCGCGGCGCGCGATCGCGCGATCCAGGCTGCCGCCGTGCTTGCGGGCGAGGGCGCGCAGGGCGGCGAGCCGATCGTCGAGCTCGAGCAGCCGGGCCGGGTCCTCCCCGGAGCCCGCGCCGTAACGCGCCAGCGCCCGGCCAGCCTCCTCCAGCTCGGCGAAGGCCGAGCGCAGGAGCGCCGCCGCGGGCTCGAGCCGCGGGTCCGTGAGGCAGGCGGGCTCGAGCGCGCGCAGCGCCACGCCGAGCCGCTCGAGGGCGCTCCCCTCCCCCGCGTAGGCGGTCTCCTCCGCGCGAGCGGCGGCCTCCCGCAGGCGAGCGGTCGCCGCGAGCACCTGCCGCTCCTGTTCCAGGCGGAGGTCCTCGCCCGCCTCCGGCGCGAGGGCCTCGAGCTCGCGCAGCTGGAACTGGAGGTAGTCGGCGCGGGCGGCCCGCTCCCCCTCGCCCTTCGCGAGCGCGTCCCGCTCCCGCGCGCCGGCCGCCAGCGCCTGGAACGCCTCGCGGTAGCGGGCGAGCGGGACGTCGAGCCCGGCGAACGCGTCGAGCAGCCCGGTGTGCGACTCGGCCCGCAGCAGCGAGACGTGCTCGTGCTGGCCGCAGATGTCGAGCACGCCGCGCAGCGACGTCTCGAGCATCCCCGCGGTGCAGAGCGCTCCGTTCACGAAGGCGCGCCCGCGGCCGGCCCGGCTCACGACCCGGCGGACCAGGAGCTCGCTCGCGCCCGCCTCGCCCACCTCGGGCGGGGGGATCCCGGCGGCCGCGAGCCGCTCGAAGACCGGGTGCGCCGCGGGGAGCTCGAAGAGCGCCTCCACCACCGCCTCGTCGGCGCCGTCGCGCAGGGCGTCGGGGCGCAGGCGGCCGCCGAGCGCGAGGTGCAGCGCCCCGACCAGGATGGACTTGCCGGCGCCGGTCTCGCCGGTGAGGACGTTGAGGCCCGGGCCGAAACGGACCTCGGCGGCATCGACCACCGCGAGGCCGGAGATGCGGAGCGTCGTGAGCATGGCGCCACTCTGCCAGCCGCCCCCGACACTGCGCAAATTTTCAGTAGTCCTCGCCCCCCTTGCGGAACGTCCAGACCGTCCCTCGGTCAAAGGACTGGCGACCGAGCGCACGGGTACACAAGACAAGGGACAAGCGGGCCAGCGGGGGGCGCCGGGGAAGGAAGGTGGTGGGACTGGCCGAGCGATTCCGATCAGGCGAACGACCGCTCCGGCCCGAGTTCCTGTCCGACTCTCCGTCGGCCCTGCGAGAGGCGCTGGCGACGACGCAGGAGGCGCTCGCGCGGGCGGAGGCGGGCCTCCGGGAGGTCCGGCGCCAGCGGGCGGCCTGGATGGCGCTGCTCGGGCACGAGCTGCGGAACCCCCTCGCCCCGCTGCGCAATTGCGTGCAGCTGCTGCTCCGGGCGCACCAGGATCCCGCCAAGCTGGGGCGCGCGACCGCCATCATGGAGCGGCAGCTCGCCCACCTCACCCAGATCGTGGACGATCTGCTCGACACGTCGCGCATCACGCGCGGCAAGATCCCGCTCCGGAAGGAGCGGCTCGACCTGTGCGCCGCGCTGCGCGCCGTGGCGGAGGATCACCGGGCGCTCCTGGCGGAGGCCGGCCTCACGCTCCGGCTCGACCTCCCCGAGGGGCCGGTGGTCGTGGACGCGGACGGCGCCCGGGTGGCGCAGATGGCCGGCAACCTCGTCGAGAACGCCATCAAGTTCACCGACCCGGGCGGCTGGGTCCGGATCTCCCTCGCCACCTCCGGCGACCGCGCCCTGATCTCGGTCTCCGACAGCGGCATCGGGATGGAGCCCGGCACCGAGGAGTCGATGTTCGAACCGTTCGCGCAGGCCGACGTGAGCCTGGCGCGCAGCCGCGGCGGGCTCGGGCTCGGGCTCGCGCTCGTGAGGGGGCTCGCGGAGCTCCACGGCGGCTCGGCCCAGGCGCACTCGGACGGCGCGGGGCTCGGCACCACGGTGCGCATCGTCCTCCCCTGCCGCCGCGGCGCCGAGGCGCTCGCCCGCTCCGCGCGCACGCCGGCCGTCGCCGCGGTCCCGGTCCCGGTCCCGCGCCCTCGGCGCGTGCTGCTGGTCGACGACAACGTGGACGGGGTGGAGACCCTGGCCGAGCTGCTCCGGCTCGAGGGCCACACGGTCGAGGTGGCCTACGACGGCCAGGGCGGGCTGGCGGCGGCGCGCCGGTTCCGTCCCGAGGTGACCTTCTGCGACATCGGCATGCCGGGCGATCTCGACGGCTACGCGGTGGCCGCGCGGCTGCGCCAGGAGCCCTCGCTCTCCCGCCTCTACCTGGTGGCGCTCACGGGGTACGCCAGCCCGGAGGACCGGGACCGCGCCGGCGAGGCCGGCTTCGACCTGCACCTCGCCAAGCCGCCGGAGCTGGAGCTGCTGCGGCAGGTCATCTCCCGCGCTCCCTGAGGCCGGCTACCGCTCGCCCCAGCGGAGCTTCGCGCGCAGGATCCCGAAGTAGTCGATGTTGGGGTTGCGGACCAGCAGCACCCGGTTCCTCGACGACTTCACCTGCACCCGGTCGCCGCGCTCGAGCTGCACGCCGCTCTGGCCGTCGAGGGTCAGGTAGACCTCGCCCGAGTCGCTCATGAGCACGATGTTGATGCTCTCGTCGTCCGGCACCACCAGCGGCCGCTGGGTCAGCGTGTGCGGGCAGATCGGCGCGATCACCACGCCGCGCATCGAGGGGTAGACGAGGGGCCCGTTGGCGGCCAGGGAGTAGGCGGTGGAGCCGGTGGGGGTGGAGACGATGATGCCGTCGGCCTTGTAGGTGGTGACGTAGTGCGCGCCGTAGGAGGTGTCGAACTCCACCATGCGCGCCAGGGCCCCCTTGGCGATGACGACGTCGTTCATCACCTCGGTGTCGAGCTCGCGCTCGGTCTGGCCCCCGCGGTGGAGGTGCACCCGGAGCTTCATCCGCTCCGACACCTGCGCGCGCCCGGTGAGGACCGCGTCGAGCATGGGGTACATCTCGCTCTGCGGCACCTCGGTCATGAAGCCGAGGCTGCCCATGTTGACCCCGAGGATGGGCACCCGCCGGCCGTTCACCAGGGAGGCGGCGTGGATGAGCGTGCCGTCGCCGCCGAGCACCACCACCAGCTCGGCGAGGCGCGCCGTCTCGGCCTCGTCGGTGAGCACCTCGACGCCCTTGCTCCGCAGGAACTGGGCCACGTAGAAGGCGGTCTCCTCCGCCTCGGCCGAGCTCACCTTGTGCACGATCCCGATGCGGTGCGGCACCGGGCAGGGGGCGCTGTCCATGCGGCCAATATAGACCGGGCCGCCGGGCGCTATAACGGTTTCATGGACCTGTTCGACCACGCCGTGGAGAAGGACGAGGGCGGCAAGCCCCTCGCGGAGCGGCTGCGGCCGCGCCGCCTCGAGGACTTCGTCGGGCAGGAGCACGTGCTCGGGCCGTCCTCGGCGCTGCGCCGCGCCATCGAGGCCGACCAGATCCCCTCGCTGCTCCTCTGGGGCCCGCCCGGCACCGGCAAGACCACCCTCGCCCGCATCATCGCCGAGCGCACCGGCTCGACCTTCGTCCCCTTCAGCGCCGTGCTCGGGGGCGTGAAGGAGATCCGCGAGATCGTGCAGGCGGCGAAGGATCGCCGCCGCATGCACCGGCAGCGCACCATCCTCTTCGTGGACGAGATCCACCGCTTCACCCGGTCGCAACAGGACGCCTTCCTGCCGCACGTGGAGGCGGGCGTGCTCACGCTCGTCGGCGCGACCACCGAGAACCCCTCCTTCGAGATCAACGCCGCGCTCCTCTCCCGCTGCCGCGTGGTGACGATGCGGGCGCTCACGGAGGAGGAGATCGGCGCGCTGGTGGACCGCGCCGTGGCGACGCCGGAGGGGCTCGCCGGGAGGGTGCGGGTGGCGCCCGAGGCCCGCGAGCTGCTCGGCCGGTTCGCGTACGGCGACGCCCGGCGCGCGCTGAACGCGCTCGAGGTGGCCGCCGCCGCGGTGCAGCTCGGCGGCCGGCCGGAGGTGCTCCCGGCCGACGTCGAGGAGGCGATGCAGCACAAGGCGCTCCTCTACGACAAGGCGGGCGAGGAGCACTACAACGTGGTCTCGGCCTTCATCAAGTCGCTCCGCGGGTCCGATCCCGACGCGGCGGTCTACTACATGGTGCGGATGCTGGAGGCGGGCGAGGACCCGCGCTTCGTGCTCCGCCGGATGGTGATCTTCGCCAGCGAGGACGTCGGGAACGCCGACCCGCGGGCGCTGCAGACGGCGGTGGCCGCGCTGCAGGCGGTGGAGCTGGTGGGGCTGCCCGAGGGGGTGCTCCCCATGACCCAGGCGGCGGTGTACCTGGCCCTCGCGCCCAAGTCGAACACCGCCATCACGGCCTACGCGGCGGCGCGCCGGCTGGTGAAGGAGCGAGGCCCGCTGCCGGTTCCGCTCAAGCTGCGCAACGCCCCGACGAAGCTGATGGAGTCGCTCGGCTACGGCGGTGGATATCGCTACCCCCACAACTTCGAGGGCCACTACGTCGCGGAGGAATACCTCCCGGAGGCGCTCCGCGGCGAGCAGCTGGTGAAGCTGAGCGACAGCGGTCTCGAGAGGGTCCTCGCCGAAACATGGGAGTCCACAAGGAAGGAGAGAAAGGGCTAAGCTCGGCGGGTATCGGCGCGCCGTCCCCGGCGCGGAGGGGGATCACCATGAGCCCGCACCGACCGTTTCGATCCTGGATCCTCGCCTGCGCCGGCTCGGCGCTCGCCGCCTGCGCCGGGGCCAGCGGCGCCTCGCGCCCGGCCACCTACGGCGGGCAGGAGCTCTCGCCGCCGCGAGACGCGGGGGCCCCGGCCGCGGCCCCGGCGCTCGCCGCCGAGCCGCGCGGCACGAAGGCATACCTGGCGCTCTGCGCCGGGCCGGCGCACTCCGCTCTCCAGGTGAAGCTCTGGGAGGGCGACGCGCTCACGCCCGTCGGGGGGCCCGTGCCCTCGAACGGCAGGTGCGCGCCTCCCTCGCTCCAGCTCGATCCGGCCGGCCAGCCGGTGGTCGCCTTCGAGGAGGGGGGGCCGGACCATGCCCGGATTCAGGTGCGGCGCTGGGACGGGAGCGCGTGGCGCGCGGTCGGACCGCCGCTGATCCAGGAGGCGGAGGAGCGCGCCAGCTCGCCGGCGATCGCGCTCGGCAAGGGCGGCGCGCCCTGGGTGGCCTGGGAGGAGAGCCGCGGCGACGCGATCCTGGTGCTGGTGGCGAGGCTCGACGGCGAGGTGTGGCGGCCGGTGGGTCGCGCGGTGAACGGCAGCCCCGGCCCCGCCGGGACCGGCACGCCGGCGCTGGCGCTCGACTCCACTGGCGCTCCGGTCGTCGCCTGGCAGGACGGCAGGAGCCGGACGGTCCGGATCTCCCGGCTCGAAGGGGAGGAGTGGGAGGACATGGGCGCGCCGCTCCAGGAGCCGGGGGCGACCGTCGGCCGCGCGCCGGCGCTCGCGCTCGATCCCGCCGGGTACGTGCTCGCCGCGTTCGTGCTCGAGCGCGGCGCCGAGCGGGCCGTCCCGGTGCTGCGCTGGGATGGTCGGAGCTGGGGCGAGGTGGGCGAGCCCATCCCCGCCGGACAGGCCGCCGCGGCCGTCAGCCGGCCGGCCCTGGCCACCGACCGCTGGGGCGTCCCGGTGGTGGCCTTCCCCCGGGGCGGCGCCGTCCCCGCCCTGCTGCTCTCTCGCTGGGATGGCGACGGCTGGTCGGACCCGAACCAGCCGATCGACGGGGACGCCGCCGGCGGGGTCAGCCCCGCGCTCGGCGTCCTCGGCGACGGGACGGTGCTCGTGGGGTGGCAGGAGCCGCCCGACGCGGCGCGGTCGCGGGTCCGGGTCCGCCGCGGCGCCCCCGCGCCCCGCGCCGTCGCCCCGGCCTGGCGCCCCGACCCCGACGCGCCGGCCGAGGGGGGGGAAGAGCAGCGGTGATCGCAACTCCGTTGCTGCGAAAAGCGGTGGAGCGAGGCAAGCTAGCCGCATGCTTCGCGTGAAGACCTATCTCGCCCCGAGCTCGATCCACGGCACCGGCCTCTTCGCCGCCGAGGACATCCCGAAGGGGACCGTGGTCTGGCGGCTCGATCCGGTGGTGGATCTGCGCCTCACCCGCGCTCAGCTCGAGTCGCTCGGCGGGCCCGGGGCGGAGCAGATCCGCAAGTACACCTACAAGGATCTGGTGCTCGGCGAGTACGTCCTCTGCGGCGACGACGCCCGGTTCTTCAACCACTCGGAGGCGCCGAACTGCCTCGACCATCCGGACGAGGACGGCGGGACCACGGTGGCCGCGCGCGACATCCGCGCCGGCGAGGAGCTCACGAGCGACTACGCCGCGTTCGACGCCGAGCACGTCCCGTACGCGATGCTCTGATCCCCGGGCGCGCGACCGCGCCTCCCGCCGCGCCGCTCGAGCGATCAGAGGTCGTGACAGGCGAAGCAGAGGCGGCTGTGTTCCATCGGCAGGGCGGTCCTCATCCGCTCCCTGGAGCGGCCGTCGTGACAGGTGGTGCACTCCACCTTGCCGTTCACCAGCGGCATCTCCCGGGGCAACTGCGCGGACGAACGCAGGGAGCGATGCCTCGAACGAGCCTGCTCGTAGTCGATGTCCACCGGGTGGTTCACCAGCTCGCCCCCCGCCCGCGGTCCGGGCTGCGCCGCGTGGGCCAGGGTTCCGTCGTGGCAGGTCAGGCAAGCGCGCGAGGGGGTGAGGTTCCGCCGCGCCCGGAAGAGCTCGCAGACGCCCTCGAGCCGCCGCTGCCCCTCGGCGACGCCGTAAGGCGAGGAGGACTGCCAGCCGGCGAGGGCGAGCCCGAAGGCGCACGCCAGCGCAACCAAGAGTAGACGCGCGTTCATCTTCCCCACCCATCTCGATCTTGCGCACGCGGGAGGCACCTGGCGAGCGGGCTGCGCCTGCCCGCAAGCAGGCGCGGCGACCGGCAGCGCCTTTGCGCTCGCGACCGACCTCCGCCGCCGGCGCGGCGCGCCGGCCGCGCGCGCGCCCTCGCCGGCAAGCGTTGCGTGCCGGGTTACCGCCGGGAGAAGCCGCGCCGCGCGCCGGGGCAACCCGGTTCGCCGGCCAGCTGAGTCGCCCGAGCCGACTGCGCTGCCCCTCGCTGGCTGGCGCGCACGGATGGCGAGCGAACGCCGGGGCGCCCCCGCTTCCGCGGATCGACGCCGAGTCCGAGCTCGAGTTCTTTCTTTCCGGTCCGACCCCCGCGCGGGATCGAGCGGACGCTCGCCAGCCGGCGAAGCGCCGAGATACCTGCGGCGGGGAGGCCCAGGACGAGCGTGGCAACCCCGCGGCGCCGCTCGTCTGGCCGGTACGGGATCCACGCCGGGGCCAGGACCAAAAAAAAGGGCCCGCCTGGAGGCGGGCCCTTCGAGAAAAGATGCGGCAGCGACCTACTCTCCCACACGGCTTCCCGTGCAGTACCATCGGCTCTGGTGGGCTTAACTTCCGTGTTCGGGATGGGA
>JAJXVM010000168.1 GCA_021782135.1 Myxococcales bacterium
CGCGTCGAAGGCCGGGAGCCCGCCCGCCACCAGCGCGCCGGTGAGCCCGGCGAGCACGTCCCCGGTGCCTCCCGTCGCCATGCCGGGGTTGCCGGTCGGGATGACCGCCGGGACCGCCCCGGGCGCGGCCACCACGGTGCGGGCCCCCTTGAGCACGACCACGCACCCGAGCGCCGCCGCCGCGCCGGCCGCCGTCGCGATCCGGTCGCGCTGCACCTCGGCGATCGAGCGGCGCAGCAGGCGCGCCAGCTCCCCGGGGTGCGGCGTCAGCACCGTGGAGGGCGGCAGCGGGGCCACCTCCCCCTCCGCGTCCGCCAGCGCGTTGAGCGCGTCGGCGTCGAGCACCGCCGGCTTCCCGGAGCGAGCCAGGAGCGCGCGCAGGAGCGGCCCGGTCTCGGGGCCGCGCGGGATGCCGGGGCCGGCGACGATCGCGTCCACGCTCGCCGCCGCCGCGAGGAGCGGCTCGAGGTCGTCCGGGCCGAGCGCCCCCGCGCCGGGCAGCGCCGTGCTCATGGCCTCGGGCAGCCCGCCCAGCGCGAACGGCAGCACCTCCGCCCGGGCCGCCAGCCAGGCCAGCCCCGCCCCGCCCCGCAGGGCGCCGGCGAGACAGAGGTGGGCGGCCCCGGTCTTCCCGGGCGAGCCCGCCACCACCAGCAGCCGCCCCGCGTCGCCCTTGTGCGCCTCGCGGGCGCGCCGCGGCACCAGGGCCCGGGCCTCGGCGGTACTGAGCAGCTCGCACCGCGCCGGCACCCGCGCCGCCGCCGCCGGGGGCAGCCCGATGTCGGCCACCGTCACCTCCCCCGCCAGCTCCGCGCCGGGGTGGAAGACCAGCCCTCGCTTCAAGAACCCGAAGGTGACGGTGCGGTCGGCCTGCACGCAGGCCCCCGCCGGGCGGCCGGTGTCGGCGGAGAGCCCGGAGGGCACGTCCACCGCGAGGACCCGGGCGCCCCCCCGCCGCAGCCGGAGCGCCGCGGCGATCCCTTCCCCGAGCTCCCCCTCCGGCGCGCGAGAGAGGCCGGTGCCGAAGATGGCGTCCACCACCACGTCCCCGGCGCCGGCCAGCGCGCGCCCGAGCGCGGCCGCGTCGCGCGGCTCGAGCCCCTTCGCGAGCGCCTCCTCGCGCATGGTGCGCGCGTCGCGCCCGAGCTTCTCGAGGGGCGCCAAGGCGTAGAGCTCGACCGCCCGGCCGCTCGCCGCCAGCAGCCGGGCGGCCACGTACCCGTCCCCGCCGTTGTTGCCCGATCCGCACAGCACCAGGAACCGGCCCCCCGGACCGGCCATCGCGAGCGCCGCCTCGACCACCGCGCGACCGGCCCGCTCCATCAGCGCCAGGCCGGGCACCGCCAACTCCTCGATGGCGGCGCGGTCGATGGCGCGCATCTCCTCCGCGGTGGTGAGCCTCACGCGCGCTCCCCTTCCAGCACCACCGCGGCGGCCGCGGTGCCGGCGTCGTGAGTCAGCGTGAGGTGCACCCGGCGCACGCCGCGCGCCTCCGCCTCGCGCGCCGCCGAGCCCGCGAGCAGCACCTCGGGCCGCCCCGCGCCGCGCACCACCTCGACGTCGGTGAAACGGATCCCGGGAGGCGCGCCCAGCGCCTTCATCACCGCCTCCTTGGCGGCGAACCGCGCCGCGTAGCTCGCCGCCCGCCCGGGCCCGCGCGCCTCGCAGTAGTCGCGCTCGCCCGGGGTGAAGCAGCGCTCGAGGAAGCGGCGCGCTCGCGGGGGTCGATCCTGCAGCAGCCGCTCGAGGCGGGCGATCTCCACCAGGTCGATGCCGAGCCCCAGGATCACGTCTCGCCCTCTCCGGCCCCGTCCGCGCCGGGGCGCGCCACCCGGCCTTGGTTACCGCCCCGCGCCCGCCCGCGCCAGCAGTTCCTTCATCTCGCGGACCGCGCGCTCGAAGCCCACCAGCACCGCCTGGGCCACGATCGAGTGGCCGATGTTGAGCTCGGTGATCTGCGGCACCGCCGCCACCGGGAGGACGTTGCGGTAGTGGAGCCCGTGTCCCGCGGCGACCCGCAGCCCCTGCGCGGCGGCCGACTCGGCGGCGGCGATCACCCGCTGGAGCTCCCGCTCGCGCTCCCGCCCCTCCGGCGCGTCGCAGTAGCGGCCGGTGTGGATCTCGACCGCGTCCGCGCCAACCTCGCGCGCGGCGCGCACCTGCGCGAGATCCGGATCGACGAACAGCGACACCTCGATGCCCGCCTGCCGCAGGGCGGCGGTGGCGGCCCGGACCTCCTCGAGCCGTCCGGCGACGTCCAGCCCGCCCTCGGTGGTCAGCTCCTGGCGCCGCTCCGGGACCAGGGTGGCGACGTCCGGCCGGACCCGGCAGGCCACCTCGACCATCGAGGGCACGGCGGCCATCTCGAGGTTGAGCCGGCTGGCCACCGTCCGGCGCAGCACCTCGAGGTCGCGGTCCTGCACGTGGCGCCGGTCCTCCCGCAGGTGGACGGTGATCTGGTCGGCGCCGGCCAGCTCGGCGAGGAGCGCGGCGGCCACCGGGTCCGGATAGGCGGCGCGGCGCGCCTGGCGCAGCGTGGCCACGTGATCGACGTTGACTCCGAGGCGTGCGGGCATGGTGCCGCGGAATCTACCGCAAGGGCGCGGTCAGGCGAGAGCCTTCTTCAGCTCCGCGGCGATCTGCTCCGCGTGGGCCGAGATGGCGCCGGCGTCGGGCCCCTCGACCAGCACGCGCGCCTTGTTCTCGGTGCCGGAGAAGCGGACCACCACCCGGCCGTCGCCCTGGAGCGCCTGCTCGACCGCGGCGATGGCGCGCTGCACCTCGGGCAGCTCCGAGAGGGGGCGCTTCTCGCGCACCGCCACGTTGAGCTGCACCTGGGGCACCGGCTCGAAGCACCGCGCCAGCTCGCTGAGCGGCTTCCCCTCGCGCTGCATCACCGCGAGGATGTTGAGGGCCGCGCAGACGCCGTCGCCGGTGGTGACGTGGTCGAGGAAGATGAGGTGTCCCGACTGCTCGCCGCCGAAGTTGTAGCCCGAGCGGCGCATCTCCTCGACGACGTAGCGATCGCCCACCTGCGTGCGGACCACCTTGCCGCCCACGGCCCGGAGCGCCCGCTCGAGGCCGATGTTGCTCATGACGGTGGCGACCACCGTCTCCTTGGCCAGCGCGCCCTGGCGCAACAGGTCCCGGCCGAGGATCGCCATGATGGCGTCGCCGTCCACCACCCGCCCCTTCTCGTCGGCCAGGATGACGCGGTCGGCGTCGCCGTCGAGCGCCAGGCCGAGCTGGGCCCCGTGCTTCTGGATGGACTTCGCCATGTGCTCGGGGTGCACGGCGCCGCAGCCGTCGTTGATGTTCTTCCCGTCCGGCTTGCCGTTCAGGCAGATCACCCGGGCCCCGAGCTCCTCGAAGACGGCGGGCGCGACCTTGTAGGCGGCCCCGTTGGCGCAGTCCACCACCACGGTCAGCCCGTCGAGCGTCAGGTCCCTGGGGAAGAGCGACTTCAGGAACACCACGTACCGGCCGATGGCGTCGTTGATCCGCTTCGCCTTCCCGATGCGGTTGGCGGTCGGGCGCAGCGCGTGGAAGTCGTCCGTCCCGTCGCCGGGGGTGCCCAGCACCAGCCGCTCGATCCGGAGCTCCATCTCGTCGGGCAGCTTGAAGCCGTCGCGCGAGAAGAACTTGATGCCGTTGTCCTGGTAGGGGTTGTGGCTGGCGCTGATCACCACGCCGGCGTCGGCGCGCATCGACTGGGTGATGAAGGCGATGCCCGGGGTCGGCAGCGGCCCGCAGATCTCCACGTCCACGCCCATGGAGCAGATGCCCGAGGCGATCGCCTGCTCGAGCAGGTACCCCGACAGCCGGGTGTCCTTCCCGATGACGATGCGGTGCCGGTGCGGCCCGCTGCGGACGAGGTAGGCCAGCGCGCGCCCGAGCTGGAGCGCCATCTCGGCGGTCATGGGGTGGACGTTGGCCACCCCGCGGACCCCGTCGGTGCCGAAGAGGCGCCGCACGCCCTCGGCCTGGACGAGCGCGACCTGCGGCGCGACGGAGCGCTCGTCGGACGGCGGCCTGGGGTTCTCTCGGGTGGCGGTGGGCATGGTCGTCCTCTCGAAGTTGGGGGTCGCGGAAGGCGCGATCAAGGGTGGGAGCGGAGCAGCTCGATGGAGCCCTGCGCGGGGTGGATCGACTCGACGTGGACGCCGGCGGGGAGGTGGAGCGAGTCGGCGCGCACGTACCAGCTCGCCGGCCCCGGCCCGGTCCGGGAGAGGTCGATGAGCACCGGGCCGAGGTCGGCCGCCTCGAGCGAGCGGAGCCGCGCCCAGGGCCCGTTCAGCGAGACCTTCAGCTCCGAGGGGAGCGGGTCGGCGGTGGCGACCCCGCGCGGGAGCCTCGCCTCCAGCGGCACCCAGAACGCGTAGGAGACGCGCCGCTCGCCCCGGACCACGAGCAGCAGCGCCACCGCCATCAGCACCGAGAGCAGGCGGAGCCGGAGGTCAGAGCGCGGCACGGGTCTTCTTCCCCTTCTCGGGCGCGGCGGCCGCGGCGCGGCGGACCTTGCCTCCCCCCTCCACCAGCAGCTCGAGCAGCTTCTCGCGGAGCCCGTCCTCGTCGAGCCCGCGGTGCAGCGCGCCGTCCACCGCGAGCGAGATCTCGCCCCGCTCCTCCGAGACCACCACCACCACCGCGTCCACCTCCTCGGCGAGGCCGAGGGCGGCGCGGTGCCGGGTGCCGAGCTCCGGCGCGGCGTCGTGCTGGCTGAGCGGCAGCAGGCAGCGCGCCGCCACGATGCGCCCGCGCTGCACCACCACCGCCCCGTCGTGCAGCGGCCCGCCGGAGTGGAAGATGCTGCCCAGGAGCTCGGGCGAGAGGGCCGCGTCGAGCCGGACCCCGGTGTCCATCACGTCGTAGAGGTCGGCGAGCCGCTCGAGCACCAGCAGCGCGCCCACCCGGCGGCGGGAGAACTCGGCGGCCGCGCGCACCACCGCCTCGACCGCCCCCACCTGCGCGGCGCGATCGACCGGCTGCAGCCAGGCCAGGAGCCCGCGCCGCCCGAGGTGGGCGAGGCCGCGCCGGATGTCCGACTGGAACAGGACGATGACCCCGAAGATGAAGGTGTAGGTGAGGAAGTGGCCGAGCAGCCAGTTGAGGGTGACCAGCCCGGCGAGCTGCGACCCGAGGTAGGCGACGCCGAGCACCGACAGCCCCACCAGCACGTTGAGCGCCTTGGTGCCGCGGATGAGCAGCAGCACCCGGTAGAAGAGGTAGCTCACCACCCCGGCGTCCACCACCGCGAGCCCGAGATCGCGCAGGCGGGTGCCGGGACCGAGCAGGTAGTCGAGGGCTTCGGTGGTCATCGCGTCGGCGTGCGCAGTCTATCCCGCGGCCGCGGATTGGGAAGCGTCCCGCACCGCCGCCGCCAGCAGGGCCGCCTGTCGAGTCGCGGCCACGTCGTGGACCCGCACGAACTCGGCGCCACCGAGCACGCAGGCGGTGACCGCGGCGAGGGTGCCCGGGAGCCGGTCCCGCACCTCCGCGCCGGTCACCTGCCCGATGAAGGCCTTGCGGGAAGGACCGACCAGGAGGGCGCAGCCCTCCACCCGGAGCCGCGACAACTCCCGCAAGAGCAGGAGGTTCTGGGCGGCGGTCTTGGCGAAGCCGATGCCGGGATCGAGGATCACCCGCTCTCGCGGGATGCCGGCGGCGAGGGCCCGCTCCAGCGCCGCCTCGAGCCCGTCGCGGACCTCCGCCACCACGTCGCGGTACTGCGTGTGACGCTGCATGTCGGCCGGCGTGCCGCGCATGTGCTGCGCCACCACCGGCGCGCCGGCGGCCGCGGCGGCCCGGGCCATCTCCGGGTCGGCGAGCCCCTGGATGTCGTTCAGCAGGTGGGCGCCGGCCGCCAGGGCGGCGCGCGCGACCCCGGCCTTGCAGGTGTCGATCGAGATCGGGAGCGGGTAGCCGCGGGAGCGGAGCGCCTCGATCACCGGCACCACCCGGCCCGCCTCCTCCTCCAGCGAGACCGCCCGCGATCCCGGCCGCGTGGACTCGCCGCCCACGTCGAGGAGGTCGGCCCCCTCGGCCGCGAGCCGGTCGGCCCACGCCAAAGCGGCCTCGAGGCTCGCGTGCCGCCCGCCGTCCGAGAAGGAGTCGGGCGTCACGTTGAGGACGCCCATGACGAACGGCCCCGGACCGGCGAAGGTCCGGGGCCCGATCCGCAGCGGCAGCACCGTCAGGCCTTCCCGGGCTCGGCCTTGGGCAGCGCCGCGACGCCCTCGAGCAGGCCGGGCTTGCGGGCGGCCTTCTCCGGCGCGACCGGAGCGGCCGGCGCGGGCGGCGCCTTGGGCGGCGGCGGTCGGCTGATGCTCTCGCCGGCGATGAGCAGGTCGATGTCGGCCGAGTCGATGGTCTCGTACTCGAGCAGCGCGGCGGCGATCTCGTCGAGCACCTCGCGGTTGTCGATCAGGATCTTCTTGGCCCGCTCGTACTGCTCGGTGACGATCCGCCGCACCTCGGCGTCGATGTCGCGCGCGGTCTGCTCCGAGTAGGTGGCGACCTGGTTCATCTCGCGGCCGAGGAAGACCTCGCCCTCCTTCTTCCCGAGCGCCAGCGGCCCCATCTTCTCGCTCATGCCCCACTCGCACACCATGCTGTGGGCGAGGTTGGTGGCGACCTCGATGTCGTTCCCGGCGCCGGTCGTCTTCTGGTTGAAGGTGATCTCCTCGGCGATGCGCCCGCCCATGAGGATGGCGATCTGGTTGATCGCGTACTCCTGGCTGATGTTGAGCCGGTCCTCGGTGGGCAGCTGCTGGGTGAGGCCCAGCGCCCGCCCGCGCGGGATGATGGTGACCTTGTGGACCGGGTCGGTGCCGGGGATGACCTTGGCGACGAGCGCGTGGCCCGCCTCGTGGATGGCGGTGGTGCGCTTCTCCTTCTCGGAGATGATCATCGACTTGCGCTCGGTGCCCATGAGCACCTTGTCCTTGGCGTACTCGAAGTCGCCGATGTCGAGCCGCTCCTTGTTGCGGCGGGCGGCGTAGAGCGCGGCCTCGTTCACCAGGTTCTCGATGTCGGCGCCGGAGAAGCCCGGGGTGCCGCGGGCGATCTGGGTGAGGTCCACGCCCGGGTCGAGCGGGGTCTTCTTGGTGTGCACCTTGAGCACGCCGAGCCGGCCGTTGACGTCCGGGCGCGGCACGGTGATGCGCCGGTCGAAGCGGCCGGGGCGCAGGAGGGCCGGGTCGAGCACGTCGGGGCGGTTGGTGGCGGCGATGAGGATCACGCCCTCGTTCGACTCGAAGCCGTCCATCTCGACGAGGAGCTGGTTCAG
>JAJXVM010000169.1 GCA_021782135.1 Myxococcales bacterium
GCGCGCGCGCCGGGGCGGGCTCCGCCCCGGCGGCCTGGGCAGGAGGCAAGCGCGCGGGCGCCCGCCCGCTCGCGACCTCCTGGACGCCGTTCTCCCGGAGCCAGTCCAGGTGGCGAAGCGCCTCGAGAGCCAGCTCCGGAAGGGTGTCACTCGCGCCGTTGTTGCCCGTACTCACGATGGACCCGTCCTTCTCCTCGTTCCGCGCGGAACGCGCGTTGCGCCACCGCGCGCCCGACCCCTACAATCGCTACCACATGCGCAGCTTCCGCGCTCTTCGCGTCCTCTCGCTCCTCGCGCTCGCCTCGGTGTCCCTGGCCGTGCTCCTGGTCCCCACCCCCGCGCTCGCCTGGGGGCCCCTGGCGCACCTCAACTTCTCCGCCCAGGCGCTGGCCAACCTGTCCGCGGCCCAGCCCTCCATCCGGGGCATGCTCCAGGAGTTCGGGAACGAGTTCCTCTACGGCTCGCTCGCGGCCGACATCGTCGTGGGCAAGAACCTCGCCCGGTACGTGCACCACTGCCACAACTGGCGCGTCGGGTTCGGCGTGCTGAAGCAGGCCCGCGGCCCCTCGGAGCGAGCGTTCTCGCTCGGGTTCCTGTCCCACCTCGCCGCGGACACCGTCGCCCACAACTACTTCGTCCCGTACAAGACCGTCTACTCGTTCCACAAGGCGAGCACGCGCCACGCCTACTGGGAGCTGCGCTACGACCAGCGGATGGACGCCGCCCTGACGAAGCTCGCCCGGCGGGTGTCCGCCCGCGCGTACCGGGACCACGACGAGTTCCTGAAGCACGCGCTGGGGCCCGCCTCCGTGCTGCCGTTCGCGGTCTCGAAGCAGCTGTTCGGATCGCTCCTCGCCAGCGCGCGCACCGAGCGGTTCCAGGAGTTCTCCCGGTTGGCGCTGGCGCGCGAGCGGCGGCTCGTGCTCGAGCCGGACCTGGTGACCGAGACCGACGCGCTCGCGGTGGAGGCCATCCTGGGCCTCCTCGCCGAGGGCGAGCGCTGCCGCGCCGCCACCGCCGACGCGACCGGCGCGCGGAACATCCGGATGGCGCAGGAGCTGCGGAAGAACCTCAAGCTGCGCGCGGGACGCCTGGGCTTGCCCCGGGCCGACGCCCACCTCATCGCCGCCGAGACGCGCGAGAGCTTCCGGAAGGCGATCCACGGGAAGCTGGTGCTGCCGTCGAGCGTGGCCAGGCTCGCCGCCTGACCGCGTTGCGGTCCGGGCCGTTCCCGCCGCGCGGAGGCTACCTGGCCGGTGAAATGGGTGCGCCGGCGCTCAGGCCTCTCGGCCGGGACGCTTCGTGGGCAGCAGCGCCACCGCTCGATCGAGGATCCCCTCCGCCACCTGGTCCTTCGTGCCCTCCACCTCGCGCGGCTCCGCCCCCTTCTCGACCAGGCTGACCGCGTTCCGGTCGCCGCCGAAGCCGGCGCCGGGAGCGCCGACCCGGTTCGCCACCACCAGGTCGCAGCGCTTGCGCTCGAGCTTCGCGCGCGCGTTCTCGATCAGATCCTCGGTCTCCGCCGCGAAGCCCACCAGGACCGGGGCGTCCGGCCGCCCGTCGAAGACCTCTCCGACCATGGCGAGGATGTCGGGCGTGCGGCCGAGCACCAGGGTCTCGTCGCCCTCGGACTTCTTGAGCTTGCGGGGAGCCGGGTTCCTGGGCCGGTAGTCCGAGACGGCCGCCGCGGCGACGAAGAGGTCGATCGAGCTCACCTCCTCGGCCACCGCGCGGGCCATCTGCTCCGCCGTCTCCACCCGGACCACCCGCACGCCCTCGGGACTCGCCAGCTCGACGGGGCCGGTCACCAGCACCACCTCGGCGCCGCGCCGGCGCGCCGCCCGCGCCACCGCGAACCCCATCCGGCCGGTCGACGGGTTCGAGACGAACCGCACCGGGTCGATGGGCTCGCGGGTGGGACCGGCGGTGACGAGCACCTTGCGCCCGGCGAGGTCGCGCGGCCCGAGGATCCGCCCGGCCGCGGCCGCGATCTCCTCCGGCTCGGCCATCCGCCCCTCCCCCACGTCGCCGTCGGCGAGCTGCCCGGCGCCGGGCCCGACCACGTGCCAGCCGCGCGCCCGCAGCACGGAGAGGTTCTCCTGCACCGCCGCGCTCTCCCACATGCGCGTGTTCATCGCCGGCGCGACCAGCCGCGGGCAGGTCATGGCGAGCGCGGCGGTGGTGACGCAGTCGTCGCCCATGCCGGCGCGCAGGCGGGCGAGGAGATCGGCGGTGCCGGGCGCCACCACGAACAGGTCCGCCACCCGCGCCATCAGGAGGTGCCCGTACGACTTCTCCTGCGCCGGGTCGAGCAGGTCCGTGAGGACCGGCGCGCCGGAGATCGCCTGGAAGGTGAGCGGGCCCACGAACCGGGTCGCGGCGGGGGTCATCGCCACCCGCAGCTGCCCGCCCCCCTTCACGACGAGGCGCGCCAGCTCGCACGTCTTGTACGCGGCGATGCCGCCGCCGACGCCCAGCACCACGGTCCGATCCCGGAAGCTCATGCCGGCATCCTAATCGACCGGCGCCCGCTCCAGGAACCAGCGTTCGCGGAGCGGTCCGCGCTACTATCCGCCCCGCGTGAGCTTCGAACGTGGAGCGGGCGGCCCTTCGCCCATCGAGCCGCCGCCGACGCCGCCCGGCCCGGAGCGGCGACCTCCGGGGGTGGCCGGCTTCTTCGTGGCCGTGCTGCTGCTCTACGCGGTCCCGGGCGCGCTGGCGCAGTCGGCCAGCGCCCTCGCCGGCCTCGCCTGGAGCGAGCTCTTCGGCTTCCTGCTGCCCGCCGCCCTCGCGGCCGCCGGCGCCAACCTGCGCCCGGCGCGGCTGCTCGGGCTCGACCGCCCGCCGCCGGTCGTCACCCTCTTGCTGGCGCTCTTCTGCGGAGTGGCCGGCTTCCTGGTGGCCGGCTCGGTGATGGCGCTCACGACCCTGGTGCTGCCGGCGCGCTGGGTGGAGGCCTTCGACCTCTCGCCCCTGTTCGCCGGTCCCCCCTGGCACCGGCTCCTGCTGGCGACCCTCGCCAGCCTGCTCGCGCCGCTCTGCGAGGAGGCGGCCTTTCGCGGCTACGTCCAGCGCTCGCTGGCCCAGCGCCTCCGGCCCGCTGGGGCCATCGGCCTGGCCGCGCTGCTCTTCGCGGTCATGCACCTCGACCCGGTGCGCTTCCCCGCGCTGGTGATCCTGGGGTGCCTCTTCGGATGGCTCTCCTGGCGCGCCGGCTCGATCTGGGCCGGCGTCGCGGCCCACGTCGCCAACAACGGCATCGCCTCCCTGGCCGCGGCCGCGTCCGGCGGCGCCGGCCCGGAGGCCCCGGCGAGCGCGCTCCAGGCGCTCGGCCTGCTCGCCGGCGGCGGCGCCTGGCTCGCGGTGCTGGCCTGGCTCTACGTCCGCGCCACCCCGTCCCCCCCGCCCGCCTCCGACGCCGTCCTGCCCGTCGACCCGGCGCTCCCCACCGGTCGCTTCCGGTTCGCGCGGGTCCCGCTGCCGCTCCGGCGGCTGGTGGTGCTGGGGATGCTCCTGCTCGGCCTCATCGGCCTGGGCGGCGCGCTCCGCGGCGCCCGGCCTACCCCGGGCGACGGTAGACGAAGAGCTTCAAGTACCGCCCCTCGCGGAACTGCGGCGAGACCGGGTGGTCCGGCGGCTGGCGGCGCTCCTCCACCAGCTGGAGATCGACCCGCGCCTTGAACGCCGCCTCCTTCACCGCCTCGTAGAACTGGTCGGCCGAGACCCGGGCGCTGCAGCTCGCGGTGACCAGCAGCCCGCCCGGCGCCAGCACCGCCAGGGCCGCCCGGTTGAGCGAGGCGTACCCGGCGAGCGCCGCGTCCACCGCCTTCTGGCTCTTCGCGAACGCCGGCGGGTCGCACACGACGAGGTCGAATTTGCGCCCCTCCCGCCGGTACCGCGCCAGCAGCTCGAAGGCGTCCTCCGCGGCGAAGGCGTGGTCGGCCGGGTCGAGCCCGTTGGCGCGGAAGTTGTCCCGGGCGAGGGCGATGGCGTCCTTGTCCACGTCCACCGACACCACGTGGCCCGCGCCGCCCAGGGCCGCCGCCACCGAGAAGCCGCCGGTGTAGCTGAAGCAGTTGAGCGCCTCGCGCCGGCCGGCGGCGAGCGACCTCACCAGCGCCCGGTTCTCCCGCTGGTCGAGGAAGGTGCCGGTCTTCTGCCCCCGCCGGACGTCCACCAGCAGGAACATCCCGTGCTCGTCGATCACCACCCGCTCCGGCGGCTCCTCGCCCCAGAGCGGCTTCCCGGCCGGCGCCGCGTCGTCCTGCTCCTCGTCGTGCGGGATCTCGTCGCGGCCGTACACCCCCGCCAGCGGCTCGCCGCCCTCCGCGGCGGCGGCGCGCAGCGCCTCCACGATCTGCGGCCGATGGGGAGTGAGGCCGGCCGAGTAGAGCTTCAGCACCGCGAACCGATCGTAGCGGTCGGCCACCACGCCCGGGAGCCCGTCCGACTCGCCGTGCACCAGCCGGTAGCCGGTCGTGCCGTGCACCAGCTCGCGCCGCAGCGCGGCCGCCCGGAGCACCCGCCGCTTCCAGAAGGCGGCGTCGATCGCCTCGGCCGGGTCGCGGGTGAGGATCCGCACCGAGATGGCCGAGAGGGGATCGTAGTAACCGCGCGCCACGAACCGGCCCTGCTCCACCACGTCCACGATGGTCCCTGCCGGGAGCCGCCCGGGCGCCTTCTGGATGGCCTTGCGGAACACCCAGGGGTGGCCGGCGCGCAGGTGGCGGGCCAGGTCCTTCTGCAGCTCGAGCTGCGCTTCGCCGTGGATCATCGAGAGGCTCCGGTCCGGGCGCGCTCGGAGCGCGCCCGCGAGAAGTTGCCGATGGCGAGCCCGGGCCGCGCCTTGCGGAGCGCGGCCAGCAGCCCGGGGATGCCGATGGCCGGCCCGCCGCCGCCGCGCCCGCGCGCGAGGTCGGCGTAGAGGTCGGGGTCGAGGGCCAGGGGACGGGCCTGCACCTGATCCACCCCCACCTCGCGCACCAGCCGGCAGAGCCGCCGCGCCTCCTCCTCCCGGTCGGTCACGCCGGGGAAGGTGAGCAGGTTCAAGGAGAGCCAGGCCCCCTTGCGCTTCGCCACCTTCATCGAGCGCACCACCTCGGCGAGGCCGTAGCGGGAGGGCCGGTAGTAGGCGGCGTAGAGGTCGGGCGAGGCGCTGTTGAGCGAGATCCGGCAGGCGTCGAGGCCGGCGTCGATCACGGCCGCGAGCGCCTCGGGGAGGGAGCCGTTGGTGTTCATGTGGATGGTGCCGCGGCCGGTGGCGGCGCGCATGAGCCGGACGGCCTGGGCGATCTCCTTCCACCGCAGCAGCGGCTCGCCCTCGCAGCCCTGCCCGAAGCTCACCATCACCTTGCCGGTCGCGTGGCGCAGGTGGTGGACGCCCACCGCCGCCATCTCCTCGGCCGTGGGCGCCCGGCGGATGCGCTCGTGCGAGGACGGCGGCATGCCCGGCTCCTGCTCGGAGAGGCACCCCACGCAGGCGGCGTTGCAGGCGGCCGAGGACGGGATGGCCCCCTCGTCGCGCCCGTAGAAGGTGTTCTGGGCGGTGAAGCAGCGGTACTCGAGCGCGCAGCGGGAGAGCTGGCCGAGCACCGGGCCGCCCCGCTCGGCGAGCGCGCGCTCCACCAGCCCGGGCAGCTCGGGGGTCGAGTGGCGGGCCGGGTCCCAGTGGCGCCGCCGGTCGGTGTGGAGGGCGAAGGCGACCGGCCCGTCCGGCCCCAGGGCCGCGGCGGTGTAGGCCCACTGCGGCAGGATGGGCGCGCCGTCCACGCCGGCGAGGGGCGCCCGCGCCGCCGCCGGCAGGAGCGTCCGCGTGTACCCGGGCGGCAGGGTCGCGCCCACCGCGACCGGGACGAAGCGGCGCCTCCCCACCTTCGCCTCCCGCAGGACCGTCGTCGCGCCGGTGGCCGGGTCCACCCCGACCGGCAGCCTCCCCGGCAGGACGCAGAGCGTCGCGCCCTCCGGCAACGGCACCGCCCGCTCCTGGGCGGGCCGGACCTCGTCGCCGGAGCGGACGGCGGCCAGCAGGTCGGGGTGGTCGTAGACGACGCCGCGGGCGTCGGCGAAGAGCAATCGGTACGAGGGCATGGGGGCCGGCGGCCCCGGGCGGTCGGCCCGGCGACGCGGCGGGCGATGTATAACACAGTGACTTCGCGGGTTCCCGCGATCCGGGCTCCGAGCGCCCCCCTGGAGGGAATCGGCCCGCCCGGCTGGCTGTTCTCTCCGGGACCGACCCCCCTCCGGAAGCAGCGGCACGGGGGTGGGACCCGGAGTAGGTAACCTCCTGGAGGAACGCCCGAGGATGTTCGACCTGCGACAGAACGACGGAGTGCGTGGAGAGTTCGAGCGCCTGGCGCTCAAGCACATCGACCCGCTCTTCTCCGCCGCGCTGCGGCTCACCAAGAACGAGCGCGACGCGGAGGACCTGGTCCAGGACACCTTCCTGCGCGCCTACCGCTTCTTCGACAAGTTCGAGCGCGGCACGAACATCAAGGCCTGGCTCTTCAAGATCCTCACCAACACCTTCATCAACCGCTACCGCCGGAGCGTGAAGGAGCGGAACATCGTGGAGGGCTCGGAGCGGGAGGCGGTGCACGAGCGCTTCATCTCGCGCGAGGCCACCGAGTACGCCGCCAACCCCGAGCAGTTCTTCTTCGACCGGCTGCTCTCGGACGACGTCCTCCGGGCCGTCGACGCGCTCCCCATCGACTTCCGGATGGTGGTCATCCTCGCGGACCTCCAGGAGTTCTCGTACAAGGAGATCGCCGAGATCCTCGACATCCCGGTCGGCACGGTGATGAGCCGGCTGTTCCGGGGCCGCCGTCTGCTGCAGAAGTCGCTCGGCAACTACGCCGTCCTCTCGGGGGTGGTGTCCCCGCGCGCCGCCGGGGAGAGCGTGAGCCTCGACTCCTACCGCAAGCGCCGCAAGGCCGAGACCGCCTAGGCCCGCGCCGAGAGCCGTCCATGGTCGAGATCCGCGAAGCGAACGTCGCGATGGACTGCGAGGAGCTGGAGCGCTCGCTCGACGCCTTCGTCGACGGCGAGTTCGAGGCGCGCGAGCGGGCCGAGGTCGAGGCCCACGTGTCCGTCTGCGAGCGCTGCCGTCGGCTGGTCGAGGAGCACATCCGCTTCCGGCTCGCGCTCCGCGACCAGCTGCGGGGCTCCCTCGGCGAAGGCGCGCCCGCCGGCCGCGCGCCGGCCGAGCTGCGGGCGAGGATCCTGGAGGCCCTGGCGCACGAGCGCCGGCCGCACTGGCGGCCGGCGGCG
>JAJXVM010000170.1 GCA_021782135.1 Myxococcales bacterium
CGCCGCCCCGGGCGGCCGCCTGCTCCGCCCGGGCGCGCTCGCGCTCGAAGGCGGTCACGGCCGCGGCCAGCACCGCCGCGGTCTCGTCGCCCGGGTCGGCGCCGGCGCGCAGCTCGGCGGCGTGGGCCTGGCAGAAGCCGGTGTCGTAGTCGCCGGAGCGGAAGGCGGGGTGGCGCAGCACCTGGCGCAGCCAGGCGACGTTGGTGGTGATGCCGTGCACGACGTACTCGCCGAGCGCGCGGTGCAGCCGCTCGATCGCCTGCTCCCGGGTGGGCGCCCAGGCCACCAGCTTGGAGAGGAGCGGGTCGTAGAACTGCGGCACCACCCAGCCCTCGTGGACCCCGGAGTCGTCGCGCACGCCCGGGCCGCCGGGGACGCGCAGGTACGAGATGCGCCCCGGGCTCGGCAGGAAGCCCCGGTACGGGTCCTCGGCGTAGATGCGCGCCTCGACGGCGTGGCCGCGGCGCTCCACCTGCTCCTGCGAGAGCGCGAGCGGCTCGCCGCGCGCCACCTCGATCTGCATCCGCACCAGGTCGAGCCCGGTGCAGAGCTCGGTCACCGGGTGCTCCACCTGCAGCCGGGTGTTCATCTCGAGGAAGTAGAAGTCGCGGCGCGCGTCCACCAGGAACTCGACCGTTCCGGCCCCCACGTACCCGACCGCCTGGCCGGCCCGCACCGCCACCTCGCCCATGGCCCGCCGGAGCGCGTCGTCGAGCGCGCGGCTCGGCGTCTCCTCGATCACCTTCTGCTGGCGCCGCTGCACCGAGCACTCGCGCTCGCCGAGCCAGACCCCGTGCCCGTGCTCGTCGAAGAAGACCTGGATCTCGACGTGGCGCGGCCGGTCCAGGTACTTCTCGAGGTAGAGCCGGTCGTCGCCGAAGGCGCTCGCCGCCTCGCGCCGCGCGCTCGCCCAGAGCCCGGCGAAGTCCTCGGCGCGCTCGCAGCGCTTCATGCCCTTGCCGCCGCCGCCGGCCGCGGCCTTGATCATCACCGGCCAGCCGAGGGAGCCCGCGACGGCGAGCGCCTCCTCGGCGCCGGCGATGGGCTCGGGCGAGCCGGGGACGGTGGGGACCCCGGCGGCCGCCATGTTGGCCCGGGCGGTGGTCTTCACGCCCATGGCGTCCATCGACTCGGGCCGGGGTCCGATGAAGGTGAGCCCCGCCGACCGCACCGCGCGCGCGAAGGCGGCGTTCTCGGAGAGGAAGCCGTAGCCGGGGTGGACGGCGTCGGCGCCGGTCCGGCGGGCCGCGTCGAGCACCCGCTCGATCCCGAGGTAGCTCTCCCGCGCCGGGGAGGGCCCGATGTGGATCGCCTCGTCGGCGCAGCGGACGTGCAGCGCGCCCCGGTCCGCGTCGGAGTGGACCGCCACGGTGGGGATGCCCATCTCGCGGCAGGTGCGCATCACCCGGACGGCGATCTCGCCGCGGTTCGCCACCAGGATCTTCTTGATCTCTCTCCGGCTGCTCATGGCTCCCGGGGGTCGCGGCGGGGGTTCCGGTGGGGGCCGACCACCATACCCGCGGTGCGCGTTTGCCGTAAAGATCCGTGCCCCTGGCGTGGCGCGCCACCGAGGTGCCGTTGCGCAGCGCGGCAAGCGCGCTAGGTAAGCTGGATGGCCCGCGAGACCGGCCCCCACGAGACAGCCGCGGAGCCCCGGCCCGACGCCCTGGCGAGCCGCGCGCGCATGCTCTCGGCGGCGCAGCGCATCCTCGCGAGCGCCGGGGCCGCCCCGGCCGAGTGGCTCGACGCGGTGGTGCAGGCGAGCCCGTCCATCGACGCCGCGGTGGTGCTCGAGCCGGCGCCGGAGGAGTGGGGCGCCCCCTCGCTGCTGCACACCGGCGGCGAGCCCTTCCCTCCCCTGCCGCCCGGCACCCAGACCGTCTACGTCGTCCCGCTGGTCGAGGGCGGCGCGGTGGTGGGCGCGGTGCTGGCCGGCTCGCGCGCGCGCGACCTCTCGCCGCTGGAGAAGCTCCTGGTGCAGCTCGCCGCGCTCCGCGTCGAGGGGGCGCGGGCCCAGGCCCGGCTCGAGGCGGCGCTGCGCGAGAGCGAGCGGCAGCGGGAGAGCGCCGAGCACCACGCCGCCGAGGTGGAGGAGGCGGCGCGGCGCACCGCCGCCTTCCGCGACCAGATCCTGGGCATCGTCGGCCACGACCTGCGCAACCCGCTCGGCGCCATCGTGATGAGCGCGGCGCTGCTGCAGAAGAAGGGCGGCCTCGGCGGCTGGCAGGCGAAGACCGTCGAGCGGATGCGCTCCAGCGCCGGGCGCATGGGCCGGATCATCAACGACCTCCTGAGCTACACCCGCACCCGCCTCGGCGGCGGCATCCCCATCGAGCGCAAGCCGGCCGACCTGGGCGAGATCACGCGGAAGGTGTGCGAGGAGCTGGCCACGGCCAACCCCGACGGCGCCCTCGAGCGCACCGCCGAGGGAGACCTCGCCGGCGACTGGGATCCGGACCGGCTCGAGCAGGTCTTCTCGAACCTGGTGTCGAACGCGCTCGACCACGGCGAGCCGGGCGCGCCGGTGAAGGTGGCCGTTCGCGACACCGGCGCCTGGCTCCAGGCGGAGGTCCGCAACCGGGGCGCCATCCCGCCGGAGGTGCTGGAGCGCGCCTTCGAGCCGTTCCGGCGGGGGCCGGAGTGCGGCTCGCGCAAGTCGAGCGGCCTCGGGCTCGGGCTCTACATCGCCAGGGTGATCGTGCAGGGGCACGGCGGCGAGATCGCCATCCGCTGCGAGGGCGAGGGAGAGGCGCGCGAGACGGTGCTGGCCGTGCGGCTGCCCCGCCGGGGCTGACGCGGGTCAGTCCGGGCGGGTCAGCGCGGCCGCGATGGCCGCGCGGGCGGCGTCCCGGAGCCCCTGCGGCTCCTCGAAGGAGGCCGGGTCGAGCGCGGGCAGCACCTCGATGCGGGCCCGCATCCGGTTCCGCAGGACGAGGCCGTGCTTGGGGAGCGCCTCGCCCGTCCCGCGCAGCGCCACCGGGATGACCGGGCAGCCCGCCTCGGCGGCGAGCCGGAACGCCCCTTCCTTGAACGGCTGCAGCGAGCCGTCCTTCGACCGGGTGCCCTCCGGGAAGATGAGGATCGGGCTGCCGGCGGCGAGGTGGCGCCGGCAGTGGGCCATCATCTGGATCACCGACTCGCGCTCGCCGCGCCGGAGCGGCACGTAGTCGTTGATCCGCATGTTCCAGCCCAGGACCGGGACGCGGAACAGCTCGGCCTTGGAGACCCATTTGAAGGGGCGGAACAGGCCGTACAGCACCAGGATGTCGAGCAGGCTGGCGTGGTTGGCCACGATGACCGCGGCGCCGCGCCAGGGCAGCCGCCCCCGGCCGCTGATCCGAACCCGCCAGAGCGGACAGAGCCAGACGTAGCAGGAGGCCCAGAAGCAGGAGAACAGGTGGACGGCCACCCGGCGGCGGTCGAAGGCCACCGTGAGGACGAAGATCGCGAGCGCCACCGCGAAGAAGACCGGGAAGGTCAGCGCCAGAAAAACCCAGTAGACGTAGGAGAATGCGCGCAACACCGCGCGACTCTACCCCATCCCGGACGCGCCGCGTCAGGCGGCCGTGACATCGGCATGACACGAGGGGCGTAACCTCCTCGCTCGTTCTGCTCGGACCCCTCCGGCGAACGGGAGATCCCCATGGACCAGACCGCCTCCTCGACGGCCAGCCCCGACCTTCCCCGCGGCGCCTCGCCCAAGCTCACCCGCGGCGCCATCGAGCAGATCGTCGCCTCCGGCAAGCGGCTCCTGGTCCAGGGCGGCATGGGCATCCACGCCTCGGACGGGCTCTCCGGCAAGGTGGCGGCGGCGAGGAGCGTCCGGTTCGTCGGCGTCGGGACGGTCTCGGCGGTGGTGAAGACCGAGGCCATGCTGCGGCGGGAGATCCGCCGCGCCCAGGCCGACGCGCAGGGCGGCTACGTGGGCGTGAACCTGATGGCCGCCATCAACCGCGAGGACTTCGCGCTGGCCGCGCGGGTCTGCATCGAGGAGGGCGTCTCCTTCATCGTGCAGGGCGCCGGCATCTCGCGCGAGATCGTGCGCTGGTGCAAGGAGGGCGGGGTCCCCTTCGCCGGCATCGTCTCCTCCGGCCGGCTCGCCGCCATGTACGAGAAGTGGGGCGCCGACTTCCTGGTGGCCGAGGGGGCCGACGCCGGCGGGCACATCGGCGACATCGACCACCCGCTGCCCTCGCTCGTCGAGGAGGTGCGCGCGCACTCGAAGCTCCCGGTGGTGGCCGCGGGCGGCGTGACCGCCGGCGACGTGGCGGGCTACCTCGAGCAGGGCGCGGCCGGCGTCCAGCTCGCCACCCGCTTCATCGCCTGCAAGGACGGCGACACCCACGCCGGCTTCAAGGAGATGCACCTCGGCAAGACCGCCGAGGACGTGGCCATCATCACCAGCTGCGTGAAGGGGATGAAGGCCCGCGCGGTGCGCAACGCCTTCACCGACGCGCTCGCCGCCGGCCAGCACTTCCCGCCGCGGTCGAAGGCCTGGTTCTTCGGCAAGGACGGCTACTTCGGCCGCAAGAAGGCCTGCGTGGAGTGCCTCGCCGCCGAGCTCTGCAAGTGCCGCGCGAGCAACTTCCAGGAGAGCTTCTGCATCACCGACGCGCTGCTCAAGGCGGCGATCCTGGGCGACAAGGAGAACGGGCTCTTCTACACGGGGCAGAGCATCACCCGGATCCCGGAGAAGGACGTCTCCGAGCTGAAGACGGTGCAGGAGCTGGTGGACGAGCTCGACGCCGAGCTGGCGCAGGCGGAGCGGGCGGAGGCCCCGCGGCGCGCGATGCAGCCGGCGCTGGCGGCGGCCGCGCTGTCGCCGCGACGGCCGGGCGCGGGTGGAGCCCGCGAGCCGGACCGCTGAAGCCCGGTCGCCCGCCCGGCCGAGCGCGGGCCGTCAGAGCGGGATGTTGCCGTGCTTCTTCGGCGGCAGCTCCTGCCGCTTGTTGCGCAGCATCTCCAGCGACCGCACCAGCCGCGGGCGGGTCTCCTCGGGCCGGATGACCTCGTCCACGTAGCCGAGCCCGGCGGCGGCGTAGGGCGTGGCGAACTTCTCCCGGTACTCGTCGATGAGCCGCTGCCGCTCCGGGCCGGACTCGCCGGCGGCCTGCAGCTCCTTGCGGAAGATGATGTTCACCGCCCCCTCCGGCCCCATGACCGCGATCTCGGCGGTGGGCCAGGCGAGGTTCACGTCGGCGCGGAGGTGCTTGGAGGCCATCACGTCGTAGGCTCCCCCGTAGGCCTTGCGGGTGATGACGGTGACCTTGGGCACGGTCGCCTCGGCGAAGGCGAAGAGGAGCTTGGCCCCGTGCCGGATGATGCCGCCCCACTCCTGGCTGGTCCCGGGCAGGAAGCCCGGCACGTCCACGAAGGTGAGGAGCGGGAGGCTGAAGGCGTCGCAGAAGCGGACGAAGCGGGCCCCCTTCACGCTGGCGTCGATGTCCAGGCAGCCCGCCAGCACCGCCGGCTGGTTCGCGACCACCCCCACCGGCCGGCCGTTCACGCGGGCGAAGCCCACCACCAGGTTCGGCGCGAAGTGCTCGGCGACCTCGAAGAGGTGGCGGTCGTCCACCACCGCCCGGACCACCTCCTTCATGTCGTACGGCTGGGCCGGGCTGTCGGGCACCAGGGTGGCGAGGAGCGGCTCGCGCCGGGCCGGGTCGTCCGAGCACGGCCGCACCGGCGGGTCGTCGGCGTTGTTGAGCGGCAGGAACGAGAGCAGCTCGCGCGCCGCCCGCAGCGCGGCCTCCTCCCCGTCGCAGGCGAAGTGGGCGACCCCGCTCCGCCGGGCGTGCGTCCCGGCCCCGCCCAGCTCCTCCTTGCCGACCTCCTCGTGCGTGACCGCCTGGATCACCTCCGGGCCGGTGATGAACATGTAGCTGGTGTCCTTCACCATGAAGATGAAGTCGGTGATGGCGGGGCTGTAGACCGCGCCGCCGGCGCAGGGACCCAGGATCACCGAGAGCTGCGGGACGACCCCCGAGGCGAGGGTGTTGCGCAGGAAGATCTCGGCGTAGCCCGCCAGCGCGACCACGCCCTCCTGGATGCGGGCGCCGCCGGAGTCCTCGAGCCCCACCACCGGACAGCCCACCTCGAGCGCGAGGTCCATCACCTTGCAGATCTTCTCGGCGTAGGCGCCGGACACCGAGCCGCCGAAGACGGTGAAGTCCTGCGCGAAGACGAAGACCTGCCGGCCGTCCACCAGCCCGTAGCCGGTCACCACCCCGTCGCCGGGGACGCGGGCGCGCTGCATGCCGAAGTCGGCGCAGCGGTGGGTCTTGAGCTTGTCGAGCTCGACGAAGCTGCCCGGGTCGAGGAAGCGCTCCAGCCGCTCGCGGGCGGTGAGCTTGCCGGCCTCGTGCTGGCGCGCGACGCGCGCCTCCCCGCCTCCGCGCTCCGCCTCTGCTTCCAGTTTGGCGAGCAGTGCCCGGCGGGGGTCGGTGTCGGCTGGCTGGCTCATGTCGAGGGAGTTATGGCGGAAAGCTCACCTCGCAACCCATTTCACTACCTGTAGCCTTTACGAACACCGCGGGAGGGGCTACCTTGCCGCGCGCATGGGGGAATCTCGGGCGCCAGCCCAGATCATCTTCGAACAACTCGCCGCTCACCTCGGTCCGAACACCGCCCGGACCGCGCTGCGGATGTTCTGCGAGCGCGCCGTGGGGGTCGCCCCCGAGGCGGTCACCCGCGCCGACGCGCCGCGGGTGCTCGAGGCCCTGCGCCCGATGCTGAAGACGCTCGTCGGGCCCCTGGAGTCGGACGCGGTGATCTCGCACATCGAGCGCGAGCTGAGCTGAGCTGAGCTGAGCTGAGCTGAGTTGACGCTTCGTGAACCGCCCCCGACCGCGAGGCGCGGGCGGGATCGCGGCGCGAGCCGAGCCCACGCCGAAGCGCCCCTTCAGCCGAGGTCCCCTCGGAGGTGCTGCAGCAGCGCCGCGACCGTGACGGCGGCGGTCTCGGCCCGCAGCACCCGCGGCCCGAGCGAGACGGCGCGCGCGCCCGCGGCGAGGCAGGCCTCCACCTCGTCCCCCGCGAGCCCGCCCTCGGGTCCGGTCACCGCCAGGAACCCCTCCGCGGCCCCCCGACAGCCCTCCGCGAACGGCTCGGCGGCGGCCGGGTGCAGCACCAGCCTGCGGAACCCCGGGGGCGTCCGCGCCAGCACCGCGGCGAGCGTGGACGGCTCGTCCACCGCCGGCACCTCCGCCCGGCCGCACTGCCGCGCCGCCTCCGCGGCGATGCGCTGCCAGCGCGCGGCCCGCTC
>JAJXVM010000171.1 GCA_021782135.1 Myxococcales bacterium
CCGGGGCGGCGGGGCCGCGGGGCTGTCGGCCTCCCGCTCACGCCCGCACGAAGACCAGCGCGTCGCCGTCGGCGGCGACCCGGACCGCGTCGCCGGCCTGGAACTCGCCGCGCAGGATCCGCTCCGCCAGCGGCGCCTCGACGAGCCGCTGCACCGCCGCGCGCATCGGGCGAGCGCCGAGGGTCGGGTCGAAGCCCCCGCGCTCGATGAGGTGCGCCACCACGTCCTCGCCGGCCTCGAAGCGGATGGCGCGCTCCCCGTGCAGCCGGGCCGAGGACTCGGCGAGGAGCATGGCGGCGATGCGGGCCACGTCGTCGCGGGAGAGCGCCGGGAAGAAGAGCTTCTCGTCGAGCCGGTTCCAGAGCTCGGGTGGCAGGGCGGCGCGGGCCGCCGCCACCGCCTGCTCCTGGCGCGGCGCGGCGCGCTCGGCGGCGCCGAAGCCCATGGCCGCCGGCCGGGTGGAGGTGGCCTCGGCGGCGCCGAGGTTGCTCGTGAGCACGATCACCGCGTTCGAGAAGTCCACCTGGCGGCCGCGGCCGTCGGTGAGCCGCCCCTCCTCGAGCACCTGCAGGAGCAGGAGCAGCACGTCGCGGTGGGCCTTGTCGACCTCGTCGAGCACCACCACGCTGGCCGGTCGCCGCCGCACCGCCTCGGTGAGCTGCCCGCCCTCGCCGTAGCCGACGTACCCGGGGGCGGCGCCCACCAGGCGGGCCACGCCGGTGGGCTCGCTGCACTCGCTCATGTCGAGCCGCACCAGGGCGTCGCGGCTGCCGTACAGCGCGTCGGCGATGGAGCGGGCGAGCTCGGTCTTGCCCACGCCGGTGGGGCCGAGGAAGAGGAAGCTCCCCATCGGCCGCCGCGACGCGAAGCCGGCGTAGTTGCGCTTGAGCACGCTCGCGATCCGCTCGATGGCCTCCCGGTGCCCCACCACCCGCTCCGCCAGCGCCGCCTCGAGCCGGAGGATGCGCTCCCGGTCGGACGAGAGGAGCCGGGACTCGGGGATGGCGGCCATCTTGGCGACCACCTTGGCCACCTCCGGCACGCCGACCTCGCGCTTGCCCTCGCGGCGCGCGCGGGAGCCGGCGAGGTCCACCACCGCCACCGCCTTGTCGGGCAGGAAGCGGTCGGTGATGTAGCGGGCCGAGAGCGCGGCGGCCGCCTCCACGGCCTCGGGCGCGTAGCGGATCTGGTGGTGCTGCTCGTAGCGCGGGAGCAGCCCCCGCAGGATGGCCGTCGCGTCGGCGACGCTCGGCTCCCGCACCAGCACCGGCGCGAAGCGCCGCTCCAGCGCCGGATCCTTCTCGATGTGCTGCCGGTACTCGTCGTGGGTGGTGGCGCCGATGCAGGGGAACTCGCCCCGCGCCAGCGCCGCCTTGAGCTCGTTGGCGGCGTCCTGCGGCCCCTCGCCGGTCGCGCCCGCGCCCATGATGGTGTGGATCTCGTCGATGAAGACCACCACCCGGCCGCCGGCGCGGCGCACCTCCTCCTTGATGCCGTTCAGCTTCTCGGAGAAGGAGCCGCGCAGCTGCGTGCCGGCGAGCACGCCGGCCATGTCGATCTCGACCAGCAGCTTCTCGCCGGGACGCTCCTGCAGCAACCGCTGGGCGATGCCCTCGACGATGGCGGTCTTGCCGACGCCCGGCTCGCCCACCAGCAGCGGGTTGTTGGCGCGGCGCTTGCCGAGGATGTCGATGGCCTCCTCCACCTCGCGCTCCCGGCCGACCAGCGGGTCGAGCTTGCCCTGCTGGGCGAGCTCGGTGAGGTTGCGCGCCAGCGAGGAGAGCCACGGGTACTCGCGCGGGTCGAGGCCGAACGGGGAGGGCTTGAGGGCGGCCGCCGCGCGCGCGGCGTCGAGCGGCCTGGGCGCGGGCGCCGGGGGCGTCCGCGCCGGGGGCGGCTCGAAGGACGGGGCGCGCTCCGGCTCGGCGCGATGCTCCCGCGCCGGCGGCGAAGGGACGGCCTCGGCGTCCGCCAGGTCCTCCGGTCCGGGCGATGGCGCGGCGGGGGCGGCCGGGGTCATGCGCCGCCCGAGCGGCTGGGGCCGGCCCTGGGCGGCCGGCACCTCGCGCAGGCGGCGCGGCATCCGGGCGGTGAAGTAGGAGAGCGCGACGTTGCGCAGCGTCGCGAGCTGGAGGCCGCAGGCGGCGAGCAGCTGGTGCGCCGAGGCCTGGCGGACGCGGCTCATGGCGATGAGCAGGTGCAGGCAGTCCACCTCCTCGGCGCCGAGCCCCTCGGCCACCTGCTTCGCGCGCTCGCGCACCTCGCGCTCCACCCCGTCCGGCTCCCGGGGCGCGCCGGTCATGGCGAGCAGGATCTTGTCCTCGTCGATGCCGCGGTCGCGCAGGAGCAGCTCGGCCCGGTTCGGGACGGTGAAGAAGGCGAGGAGCTGGTGCGCGCTGGTCAGCTTCTGGTTCACGTTGCGGGCGATGTCCTCGGCCTCGGCGAGCACCTGGACCAGCTCCATCGACTCGATCACGCTGGGCATTGCCGCCGACAATCCGATATCGGGCTCAACTCGTCAATTTTCCGGCGGATTCCTGGCCTTCCCCGAGGCGGGTCGGCGCCGGCGCCAGCCTTCTCCTCGGCGCCTCCTCCCGGCGTCCAGCTCGAACCGCGGCGGACGGGGTGCCCCGGGCGCGAAGGCGCCTCGGCGGGGAGGGCCCTCGCTTGACGAGCCGGGACGCGCGGTTACATTAGCGGCCGTCCGTGGCGACTGCCAGCCGCTCGCGTCACGCAATCTGCCGAAACTACACACCAATTGTTCAGAAGGAGGACCGATGCCAGCCAAGGAGATCGCCTTCCACCAGAGCGCCCGCGAGGCCATCCTGCGCGGGGTCCAGACCCTCGCGGAGGCCGTGGCGGTGACGCTCGGGCCGAAGGGCCGGAACGTGGTGATCGAGAAGAGCTACGGCTCCCCCACCATCACCAAGGACGGCGTCACCGTCGCCAAGGAGGTGGAGGTCGAGAACAAGTTCGAGAACATGGGCGCCCAGATGGTGCGCGAGGTCGCGAGCAAGACCTCCGACAAGGCCGGCGACGGCACCACCACCGCGACCGTGCTCGCGCGCGCCATCTACGAGGAGGGGCTGCGCCTCGTGGCCGCGGGCCACAACCCCATGGACCTGAAGCGCGGCATCGACCAGGCGGTCGAGGCCATCGTCGGCCAGCTCAAGACGCTCTCCAAGCCCACCCAGGGCAAGAAGGAGATCGCGCAGGTCGGCACCATCTCCGCGAACGGCGACGCCACCATCGGCAACACCATCGCCGAGGCGATGGAGAAGGTCGGCAAGGAGGGCGTGATCACGGTCGAGGAGGCCAAGGGGCTCGAGACCACCCTCGACGTCGTCGAGGGGATGCAGTTCGACCGCGGCTACGTCTCCCCCTACTTCGTGACCAATCCGGAGCGCATGGAGGCGGTGCTCGAGGACGCCTACCTCCTCGTGACCGAGAAGAAGATCACCGCCATGGCGGACCTCGTCCCGATCCTCGAGCAGGTGGCCCGGGGCGGCAAGCCGCTGCTCATCGTGGCCGAGGACCTCGAGGGCGAGGCGCTCGCCACGCTCGTGGTGAACAAGCTCCGCGGCACCCTCAACGTCTGCGCGGTGAAGGCGCCGGGCTTCGGCGACCGCCGCAAGGAGATGCTCAAGGACATCGCCACCCTCACCGGGGCGCAGGTGGTCTCGGAGGAGCTGGGCGTCAAGCTCGAACAGCTCACCGTCAAGGACCTCGGCCGCGCCAAGCGCGTCACGGTGGACAAGGACAACACCACCATCGTGGACGGCGCCGGGGAGAAGTCCGCCATCGGGGCCCGGGTGAAGCTCATCCGCACCCAGATCGAGGAGACCACCAGCGACTACGACAAGGAGAAGCTCCAGGAGCGGCTCGCCAAGCTGGTGGGCGGCGTGGCGGTGATCAACGTGGGCGCCGCCACCGAGGTGGAGATGAAGGAGAAGAAGGCCCGGGTGGAGGACGCGCTCCACGCCACCCGCGCCGCGGTGGAGGAGGGGATCGTCCCGGGCGGCGGCGTCGCCTTCCTGCGCTGCCTCGAGGCGCTCAAGGGCGTGAAGGTCTCCGGCGAGCAGCAGCGCGGGGTCGAGATCGTGAAGAAGGCGGTCGAGTTCCCGGCCCGCCGGATCGCCCAGAACGCCGGCTGGGACGGCGCGGTGGTGGTGAGCAAGATCCGCGAGGGCCAGGGCGCCTTCGGCTTCAACGCCCAGAGCGAGACCTTCGAGGACCTGGTGAAGGCGGGCGTGATCGACCCGACCAAGGTCGAGCGCACCGCGCTCCAGAACGCCGCCTCCGTCGCCAGCCTGCTCCTCACCACCGAGGCGCTGGTGGCCGAGAAGCCGCCCAAGAAGAAGGCCGGCGCCGCCGCCGGCGGGATGGGCGGCATGGGCGGCGGCATGGACGACATGGATTACTAGGCGTCCGCGCCGGCCCACGGCGGCCGCGCTGTCGAGGAGGGCTCCCGGGTGGCACCCCGGGGGCCCTTTCCCTTGGTGGATCGACCGCGCTCCGCGACGCCTACCTCGCCGGCGCCGGCGGCAGGTCCTTCGACGCCAGGTACACCACGTTCCGCGTCGAGCGCTTGCCGCGGTACATGGCGCGGTCGGCGAGGTCGAGCACCTCGGCCTTGTCGCGGGTGTGCTCGGGGCAGCTGGCGAGCCCGATCGAGGCGGTGACGTGGACCCGCGCCGCCTCGCGAGAGAGGAACACGTGGTCCTCGATGGCGCGGCGGATGCGCTCCGCCACCTTGAGGCCCACGCCGGAGTCGATGCCGAGCAGCAGCGCCACGTACTCGTCGCCGCCGTAGCGCACCACCACGTCGTCGTCGCGGACGCAGGCCCGCAGCACGCGCGCCACCTCGACCAGCAGCCTCGAGCCGTTGAGGTGGCCGTGGGTGTCGTTCACGGTCTTGAACCGGTCGAGGTCCATGAAGAGCACGGTGAACGGCCGGCCGCTCTGGAGCTCGCGCTCCAGCGCCAGGTCGAGGAAGCGGACGTTGTAGAGGTGCGTGAGGTCGTCGAGGTAGGCGAGGTGCTCGACCTGCTTGAGCTGCCCGAAGGTCCGCAGCGCCAGGCCGAAGTGCCGGCAGACGAACTGGGCCCCGCCCAGCCGCTCCGCCGACGGGGTCCCGGGCACGAGCACGCAGGCGGCCGCCAGGAGCACCTGGCCGTCGGTCACGGGGAAGAGCACCGGCACGCCGGCCTCCCGGCGCGGCAGGATCATGGGCTCCGCCGCCGAGAGGCGGGGCAGCCGCTCCTCGCAGGCGGCGAGGAGATCCCCCGCCGCCTCCTCCCCCAGCTCGTGCCGGCCGCTCGCCGCGAAGGCCCCGCCGCGGGCCCGCTCGAGCAGCACCGCGCCGCGCCCCTGGCACTCCGAGGAGACCGCCGCGAGCGCCATCTGCACCAGCTTGTCGCGCTCCATGCTGGCGGCGAGCCGCTGGCAGGTCTCGAAGAGCTGCAGGTGGGCGCGCAGCGCCTTGTTCTCGGCCAGCAGCGCTCGCGTGGACAGGCAGCGCTGGACGGCGACCTGCAGCGCCTCCGGCGTGACCGGCTTCACGAGGTAGTCGCTCGCGCCCGACTTCATGGCGCGCACCGCCGGGTCCACCCGGTCGAGCGCGGTGATGACCAGCGCCTCGATGTCGGGGTCGAGCTGCTTGGCCGCCGCGAGCAGCTCCAGGCCGTCCGACCCGGGCAGGATCACGTCGGTGATGAGCACGTCGAAGCGGCGGCCGCGCAGCGCCGCGAGCGCGGACGCGGCGTCCTCCGCAGCCGCCACCTCGTACCCGGTGGCCCGCAGGTAGTCGCAGTAGACCGTCCGCGCGAACCGCTCGTCGTCGACGAGGAGGACCGAGTGGCGCATTCATTCCCGTATATCATGCCGGGGTGCCTTCCCTCCCCGCCCAACGCAAGGCGCTCCTCTTCGAGGCGGGCGGCGTGCGGCTCGCGATCCGCCTCTCACACGTGCGCAAGATCGTGTCCGCGGTGGGTGACGAGGCGGAGCTGTGGGTGGACGGCGCCGCCCTCACCGCGCTCCCGGTGGCGGTGGCCCTCGGGCGCGCGTACCGCCCGTGTCAGTTCGCCGTGATCACCGAGGCGATCCCGCCCTCCGCGCTGCGGGTGGAGCGGCTGCTCGGGATCGTCGACCTGGAGCAGGCGGAGGTCTTCCAGCTGCCCGCCCGCTCGCTCCTGCCGCAGCCGTCGCCCTTCGCCTCGGCCATCGTGGCGGCGGGCGGGCTCGCGCTGGAGCTCGCCCCCGACTCCCTGGGCTGGGCCCTCGCGGAGCCGGCCCTGGACCCGCTCGCGCCGCCGCCCGAGGCGCCGGCCCCCGCCGGGCGGGAGCTGCTCTTCGAGCGCGCCGGCCGGACCTACGCGGTGCCGCTGCCGCTGCTCGTGCAGGTGATCGAGCAGCCCCGGGTGCATCCGGTGCCCCTCACGCCGCCGGTCCACCTGGGCCTGCTGTACCAGGGGAGGGCGCTCCACGCGGCCTTCGACCTGCCCGTTCTCTACGGCGAGCCGCCCGCCGGTCCGGGGCCGGCGGCCCTGCTGGTGGAGGCGGGCGGGCTGCCGGTCGCGGTCTTCGCCGACCGGGTGCTCGGGGCCTCCGAGGCGCCGCCCGACGCCGCGGTGCGGCGGCCGAGCTGGGACGCGCTCTTCCCGGCCTGATCCCGGCCCGCCGGAGAGCGGCGGAAACGCCCGTCAATCCTTGACATCGGTGAAAGCAGAGGGTTACTGCTAACTGTCCTTTTCCGGGAAAATCATGCCCAAGAACCTGCTCGTGGCGGATGACTCCATCACCATCCAGAAGGTGGTGGAGATCACCTTCGCCCGCGAGGACGTCCGGATCACGGCGGTGGACAACGGGGAGGATGCGCTGGCGCGCGCCCGCGAGCTCCGCCCCGACGCGATCCTGGCCGACGTGCTCATGCCGCGCAGGAACGGGTACCAGCTCTGCGAGGCGCTGAAGCGGGATCCCGAGCTGGCGCACATCCCGGTGCTGCTGCTCGCGGGGACGTTCGAGGCCTTCGACGAGGCGCTCGCGGCCCGCTCCGGCGCCGACGCGCACGTCCTGAAGCCGTTCCAGAGTCAGGCGCTCATCGACAAGGTGAACGAGCTGCTCGCCCGCGGAGCGTCGCCGGTCGCGGCACCGCCCAAGGCGACCGCGCCCGCGCGCCCCGCCGCGCCTTCGCCCGCCGCCGCTCCGGCCCGCGC
>JAJXVM010000172.1 GCA_021782135.1 Myxococcales bacterium
CTCGACGCCGGCCGGCGGTCCCGGCCCGGGACCGCGCTCCCGCGGCGGGCCGCGCGGCGATCCGCCCCCGCGCGCCCGCGGCGTCTCAGCGCGCCGCCCCGGCGACGGCCGCCGCCGCCTCCGGGGACCTGGGCAGCTCCACCGTGAAGGTCGTGCCGCGCCCCGGCGCGCTGTCGAGCCGGATCGACCCGCCGTGCGCCTCCACGATCTCCTGGACGATGAACAGTCCCAGGCCGAAGCCGCTCACCTCCAGGTAGGAGGTGGCGCGCTCGAAGGCGTGGAAGATCCGCTCCTGGTCCGCCGCCGCGATGCCCGGTCCCTGGTCCCGGACCGCGACCCACGCGCTCCGCTCGTCCGCCGAGAGCTCCACCTCGACCGGCCGCCCCGGCGCGTACTTGGCGGCGTTGGTGAGCAGGTTGCTCAGCACCTGCTCGAGCCGGGTGTGATCCCAGCGGCCGGGGACCGCGGGCGGCGCGCGCACCGTCACCGCGCAGCCGGCGCGGGCGAGCTCGGGGGCGTGCCGCTCGACCACCTCCCGCGCCGCCTCGCACAGGTCGAAGGGCTCGAGGGCGAGCCGGAGCCGCCCGCCGGTGATGATCGAGACGTCGAGCAGGTCGTCGAACCACCGCACCAGCCGCTGCACCTGCCGCTCCGTCCGCTGCACCAGCTCGTCGAGGCGCACGGTCGGGAGCGAGTCCCCGCGCTCCGCGACCTTGCGGAGCATCTGGATGCTGAGCCGCAGCGGGGTGAGCGGCGTCTTGAGCTCGTGCGACGCCACCGCCAGGAACTCGTCGCGGGCCCGCACCGCCTCGCGCGCGCTGCGCAGCAGGCCGGCGTTCTCGAGCGCCATGGCCGAGCGGCGGGCCAGCTCCTCCGCGAGGAGCAGGTCCTCCACGAGCGGCGGGCGGGACCCCTTCGCGGCGAAGAGCGTGAGCGCGCCCAGCCGCCGGGTGTGCGCCAGCAGCGGGAAGGTCGCCGCCACCTCGAACGGTCCCAGCTCGCGGACCGCCGCGGGCCAGCACCCGCCGGTGCCGCCGCGGGAGACGGAGGCCCGCCCGGTCTCGCGCGCCGTCGCCACCGGCCGGATGGCGCCCCATCCCTCCGGAGCCTCGAGCGGGACGGCGGCGAGCCGATCGCGGCCCCGGCCCTGGGCCAGCCAGCCCTGGGCCGGCCGCCCCTCGGACGGCTCGAGCCAGACCACCGCCACGTCCGCCAGCCTCGGCACCGGGAGCCGGGCCACGGTCCGCGCCAGATCCTCGAGCTCGAGGGATCCGGCCAGCGTCGCGCTCACCTCGGCCAGGAACCGCTCTCCCTCGGCCTCGCGCGCCAGCAGCCGCTCGCGCTCGCGGTGGTAGTCGATCTTCCGGCGCAGCTCCGCCGGCGGGAGCCGCAGCGAGGCGAGGATCTCGGCGTAGGCGACCGAGATCTGGCGGGCCTCCTCGGGCGCCACCAGGCCCGCCTCGCGGACGGCGGCGTGCGCGGCCGCCGTCCCGATGGAGGCGGCGAGGGCGGTCTCCACGGTGGCCTCCAGCTCGGCGAGCTGCAGGACGGTGAGCCGCGCGCCGGTGTGTCCCAGGGCGTGCAGGCACTCCTCCGCGAGCCGCCGGGCCGAGACGTCGTCGTGGTACTGCGCGAAGATGGCCGCCACCTTGCGCCGCTTCTCCTCGACCGCGGCCAGCGGCCGGTCGTCCTGCAGGACGTGGGCGGCGGCGGCGGGCGCGAGCGCGTCCACCACCCCGGCCGCGCGCGACTCCTCCTCGCTGCCGGCGGGGAACAGCAGCGAGCCGCAGACGAGCAGCCCGAGGTTGGCGAGCAGCGACCAGACGACCGAGTGCGAGAGCCGGTCGAGCCCGCCCAGCCCGAGGAGCGCCTCCGGCCGGAGGAGCGCCAGGCCCCAGGGGCCCTGGGCGAGGAGGCGCGCCGGCAGCCAGCCCGCGTCCACGACGAGCGGCAGCACCAGGGTGTAGGCCCAGACCACGAACCCGCCGGCGAGCCCGGCCACCGCCCCGGCCGTGCTGGCCCGCCGCCAGTAGAGGCCGAAGAGCACCGCCGGCGCGAGCTGCAGCACCGCCGCGAAGGAGGTGAGGCCGATCGACGCGAGCGCGGCGTGGCCCCCGAAGACCCGCTCGTAGCCGAAGGCGAGCGAGACGAGGAGCGCCGCCGCCGCCCAGCGCGCCGGCAGCAGGTGCCGGCGCAGGCCGCGCAGCGCGGGCCAGGCGGCCGCCACCGGGAGCAGCAGGTGGTTCGAGATCATGGTGGAGAGGGCCATGGTCTCGACGACCACCATGCCGGTCCCCGCCGAGAAGCCGCCCAGGAAGACCAGCCACGCGAGCCCGTGGTGCCCCGCCTGCCAGGGGAGGGTGAGGACGAAGGAGTCGGCCAGGTGCGCCGGGTGGCCGAGCAGCAGCCCCCCGAGCGCGAGCGGCAGCACGAACACGTTGATGGCGAGCAGGTACGCCGGCACGAGCCACATGGCGGTGCGGACGTGGCGCTCCCTCGCGTTCTCGACCACCATCACCTGGAACTGGCGGGGCAGGAAGAGGATCGCGGCGGCCGAGACCAGGAGGTGGGTGGTCCAGGTCACGAGGTTCCCGCCCGGGCCGAGGAGCGAGCGCACCTCGGGGCCGCCCCGCGCGGCGGCGCGCCGGAAGACGTCTCCGAAGCCGTGGAACAGGCCGTAGGTGACGAAGGCGCCGGCGGCGAGGAAGGCCACGAGCTTCACCGCCGACTCGACCGCCAGGGCCACCATCATGCCGGGGTGCCGCTCGGTCGGGCTGAGCCGGCGGATGCCGAAGGCGATCGTGAACGCGATCATGAGCACCACGATCGGCGGGCCGACCCGCGCCCCCACCGCCGGGTAGGCCCGGGAGAGGTCCTGGCCCGCCAGCAGCGACATGGTGGTGATCATCGTCTTCAGCTGGAGCCCCAGGTACGGCATCAACCCGAGCACCGCCACCACCGTCGCCAGCATGCCGATGAGCTGCGACCGGCCGTACCGGACCGAGAGCAGGTCGGCGAGGCTCGTGACCCGGTAGGCGTTGCGGATGCGCACCAGCTTGCGGAGGATCGACCACCAGAGCGCCGCGGCCAGGGTCGGGCCGAGGTACACGGTGAGGAAGAGCAGCCCGCGCGTCGTCGCCAGCCCGACGCTGCCGTAGTAGGTCCAGGTGGTGCAGTAGACGGCGATCGAGAGCGCGTACACGACGGCGCTGCCGGAGACGCGGCGCCCCAGCCGGGAGCGCTCGGCCCAGCAGGCGACCAGGAACAGCAGGCCGATCCAGCCCGCGGCGCCGGCGACGATGGGCAAGAGCTCAGGCATGCTCGTCCGAGCCGGAGGCGGGGCGCCCCACCGCGCGCGCCACCAGCCAGAGGGCGCCGACGACCGCGCACCAGGCGGCGAAGACCATCGAGGTGGCGGCCTCGAAAGACGGCGCCGGGCTCATCACGAACGGCCAGCAGAAGAGCAGGAAGGCGAGCGCCGCCAGCGCCGCCGCGAAGGCGGGAGCGGCGACCGGCACCGGGGTGGCCCGTCGTCGGCCGGGGCGGGCGGGTGTGGTGGATGGTTGCTGGGGGTGAACCATGGCGCCGCCCCTCCGCGGGCAGAAGCCCCCCGCACGCATTGCACAACAACCGAGGACCCAGGACAACGAACCGCCCCAACTGAGCGGCGCTCGGGAGGGGGATCGCTCGCCTCGCCTCCTCTCCCCGGGCGGGTGCGAGCCGCTCACCGCGGGGCCAGGAGCGCCCGGCGGCCCGCTCCGGCCGCGCCTCCCGATCCTTCGCGGCCTGCTTGGGGAGCGGCTCCGGCCCGGTTGGCCCTCACCCTGGAAGGGGGTACCATGCGACCCCTTCGCCGGGCGGCGCCCGCCCGCCGGGAGTCGCGCATGTGGATCGTCCGGCTGGCCCTGAGCCGGCCCTACACCTTCGTCGTGGTCTCGCTGTTGATCGCCATCCTCGGCGGGGTGGCCATCCTGCGGATGCCCACGGACATGTTCCCCGAGGTGGACATCCCGGTCATCTCGGTCATCTGGTCCTACGGCGGCATGTCGCCGGACGAGATGGAGAAGCGCATCGTCTCGCAGTACGAGCGGGCGCTCACGACCACCGTCAACGGCATCGAGCACATCGAGAGCCAGTCGCTCACCGGGGTGAGCGTCACCAAGATCTTCTTCCAGCCGGGGACGCGGATCGAGGGAGCCACCGCCGAGGTGACCGCCATCTCGCAGACCCAGCTCCGCTCCTTCCCGCCCGGCACCCAGCCGCCGCTGGTGATGCGCTACAGCGCCACCAACGTGCCCATCCTGCAGCTGGCGCTCGGGAGCGAGAAGCTCTCCGAGGCGCGGCTCTTCGACCTCGCCTCCAACTTCCTCCGCATCGGCCTGGCCACGGTCCAGGGGGCGCAGATGCCCTGGCCGTACGGCGGCAAGGTGCGGCAGATCATGGTGGACATCGATCCGGACCGGCTCGCGGGGCTCGGCCTCTCGCCCATGGACGTGGTGCGGGCGGTGAACGCGCAGAACCTCATCCTGCCCTCCGGGACCATGAAGGTGGACGCCCAGGAGGCCGCGGTGCGGCTCAACGCCAGCCCGACCGCGGTCGAGGCGTTCGGCGCGCTGCCGGTGCGCGTCGCCGGCGGGGCGACCGTCTACGTGCGCGACGTGGCCCACGTGCGCGACGGGTTCGCGCCCCAGACCAGCGTGGTGAACGTGAACGGCCGGCGCGGGGCGCTGGTGCAGGTGCTCAAGTCCTCCGGGGCCTCCACCCTCGACATCGTGCGCCGCGTGCGCGAGCGGCTCCCCGCCGTCCTCGCCACCATGCCGAAGGAGCTCGAGGTCCGTCCGCTCTTCGACCAGTCGGTCTTCGTGCGCGGGGCGATCGGCGGCGTCGTCCGCGAGGCGCTCATCGCCGCCGGCCTCACCGGCCTGCTGATCCTGCTCTTCCTGGGGAGCTGGCGGAGCACGGCGGTCGTGGTCACCTCCATCCCCCTCGCCATCCTGGCCTCGATCGCCGTGCTGGGCGCGCTCGGGCAGAGCCTGAACCTCATGACCCTGGGCGGCCTGTCGCTGGCGGTGGGCATCCTGGTGGACGACGCGACCGTCGAGATCGAGAACATCCACCGCAACCGGGCGCTCGGGAAGGAGCTGGTGCCGGCCATCCTCGACGGCGCGCAGCAGATCGCGGTCCCGGCCTTCGTCTCGACCCTCTGCATCTGCATCGTCTTCGTCCCGGTCGCCTTCGTGACCGGGGTGGCCCGGTCGCTGTTCGTGCCCCTCGCCATGGCGGTGGTGTTCGCCATGCTGGCCTCCTACGGGCTCTCGCGCACGCTGGTGCCCACCATGGCGCAGCACCTCCTGCGCGCGGAGCCGGTGGAGCACGCGCCCCGGGGGCCGCTCGGCCGGATCCACCTGCGGTTCAACGCCGCCTTCGAGGGGCTGCGCCACCGCTACGGCGTGGCGCTGGCGTGGGTGCTCGGGCATCGCGCCCGGTTCCTGGCGGGGTTCGCGATCTTCGTGGTGGGCTCGGCCGGCCTCTTCCCGCTGCTCGGGCGGGACTTCTTCCCCTCGGTGGACGCCGGCCAGATCCGGCTCCACCTGCGCGGCCCGCCCGGCATGCGCATCGAGGAGTCGGAGAAGCTCTTCGCCCGCGCCGAGCAGGTCATCCGGGCCACCCTCCCGCCCGGCGACCTCGAGACCGTGCTCGACAACGTCGGCGTGCCGGTGAGCGGCATCAACCTGGCGCTCGGGGATCCGTCGATGGTCTCGTCCGCCGACGGCGAGATCCTGGTGGCCCTGCGCGAGGACCGCCGGAGCAGCACCGCCGCCGACGTCCACCGGCTGCGGGCCGCGCTGCGGCGCGCGCTGCCGGAGGCGACGGTGTTCTTCCTCCCCGCCGACATCTCCACCCAGGTGCTGAACTTCGGGCTGTCGGCGCCGGTGGACGTCCAGCTCGTCGGGCCGCAGCCGAACCAGGAGCGCAACCTCGAGCTGGCGCGCGAGGTGCGGGACCGGGTGGCGCGCATCCCCGGGGCGGTGGACGTCCACCTCGCCCAGGTGCGCGGGGCCCCCGAGCTCCGCGTGGACGTCGATCGCGAGCTGGCCCGGCTGGTCGGGCTCTCGGAGCAGGACGTGGCGGACGACCTGCTCGTCACCCTGAGCTCGAGCGGACAGGTCTCCCCCAACTTCTGGCTCGACCCCTCGAGCGGCGTGCAGTACCTGGTCGCCGTCCAGGCGCCGCAGCACCAGCTCGACTCGCCGGGCGCGCTCCTCGACACGGCGCTCGCCGCGGGCAGCGGCCGGGGCGGGCAGCTGCTCGGGAACGTGGCCCAGGTGAGCCGCTCCGCCGCCCCGGTGAACGTGACGCACCGCAACGCCGCCCCCACCTTCGACGTCCTCGCCAACGTGGAGGACCTCGACCTCGGCGCGGTGGCGGACGGCGTGGACCGGGTGGTCTCGGAGATCCGCAAGCAGCTCCCGCGGGGCAGCGAGATCGCGGTCCGCGGCCAGGTCGAGAGCATGCGCAGCTCCTTCCAGGGGCTGGCGTTCGGCCTGGTCTTCGCGGTGCTCCTCGTCTACCTGCTCATGGTAGTGAACTTCCAGTCCTGGAGCGAGCCGCTGGTCATCCTGGGCGCCCTGCCGGGGGCGCTCGCGGGCATCGCCTGGATGCTCTTCGCCACCGGCACCACCCTGAGCGTGCCGGCGCTGATGGGCGCCATCATGTGCATCGGCGTGGCGACCGCGAACAGCATCCTGGTCGTGACCTTCGCCAACGAGCGGCACCTCGCCGGCGCCAGCGCCGCCGACGCCGCCCTGGCGGCCGGGCTCACCCGGCTCCGGCCGGTGCTGATGACCGCCGCGGCCATGATCGTCGGCATGCTGCCCATGTCCCTCGGCCTGGGCGAGGGCGGCGAGCAGAACGCGCCCCTCGGGCGCGCCGTCATCGGCGGCCTCGCCTTCGCCACCGTCACCACCCTCTTCTTCGTCCCCGTGCTCTACTCCGCCATGGGCGGGCGCACCGCCCGCGCCCAACGCCTCGAGGAGCTCCCGTGATCTCCAGCCCGGAACGGCCGCTCGCGCCCCCGGAGGAAGCGCCCCACGACGAGTCGGAGGAGGCGCTCCGCCGCGTGCGCGCCGCGCCCCCGCCGCCCCGCCGCGCCGTCTGGCTGGCGGCCCTCGCCGCGGCGCTCGCGGTGCTCGCCCTGCTCGG
>JAJXVM010000173.1 GCA_021782135.1 Myxococcales bacterium
GCGGGCGCCCCCGCCCCCGCAGCGGCCGCGGCCGCGGGGCGGGCCGCTCCCCGAGCGCGCCCGGGTGGTGATCGTCGGCGGCGGGATCATGGGGCTCGGGCTCGCGTACCAGCTCTGCCGGCGCGGCGAGCGCGACGTGCTGGTGCTCGAGGCCGGGTACCTGAACGCCGGCGCCTCGGGGCGGAACGGCGGCGGGGTGCGCGCGCAGTGGTCCACCCCCACCCTCATCCGCCTGGCCCGCCGCTCGCTCGAGCTCTGCCGCGCCTTCGCCACCGAGATGGGCGTGAACGTCTGGTTCCGCCCCGGCGGCTACCTGTTCCTCGCGCCCACCGCCGAGCTGGTCGCGCGGATCGAGGGCTACGCCGCGCTCCACCGCCGCCACGGGCTGCGCACGCGCATCCTCGATCCCGCCGGGGCCGCCCGGATCGTGCCCCAGCTCGACCCTCGCCGCTTCCTCGCCGCCTCGTGGAACCCGGACGACGGCGTGGTCTTCCCCTGGCCGTTCCTGTGGGGGTACGCGAGCCGAGCCGAGGCGCTCGGGGCGCGCGTGCGCACCTTCACCCGCGTCGTCGGGTTCGAGCTCGAGGGCCGTCGCCTCCGGGCGGTGGTGACCGACGCCGGGCGGGTGGCCTGCGAGGTGGTGGTCAACGCCGCCGGGGCGTGGAGCAAGCAGGTGGCCGCGCTCGCCGGGGTGGCGCTCCCGAACCGCCCCACCCGCCACGAGATCCTGGTCACCGAGCCGCTCAAGCCCTGGCTCGAGCCGCTCGTTTCGGTGCTCGGCAGCGGGCTCTACTTCTCGCAGTCGCAGCGCGGCGAGATCGTGGGCGGCATGGGCGATCCGGGGGAGCCGGAGGGGCTGGGGATGGGCTCGACCCTGCGCTTCCTCGCTCGCTTCGCCCGGGCGGCCGTGGAGGTCGCGCCGGCGCTGGCCGGCGTGCGGGTGGTCCGCCAGTGGGCCGGCTGCTACGACGTCACGCCGGACAACAACCCGATCCTCGGGGCGGCGGGCCCGGAGAACTTCCTCCAGCTCTCCGGCTTCGTGGGCCACGGGTTCATGATGGCGCCCGCCGTGACGGAGGCCATGGCGGAGTGGATGACCGGGCGCGGCGAGGACGAGATCTTCCGCCGGTTCACCCTCTCCCGGTTCGAGCGCGCGCGGAGCGCGCCCGAGGAGTTCATCATCGGGTAAGCTCGGCGCCTCACCCTCGGACAGGACGGACCCGGCATGGCACTCGGCAAGACCATCGCGTTCCTCGGCACCGGCAACATGGCGGAGGCCCTGGTGAAGGGGCTGCTGCGGGCCGGCGCGAGCCCGGAGGAGATCGTCTGCACCGTCCGCCGGGCCGCGCGCGGCGAGGAGCTGGCGAAGCGCTACGGCGTGCGGACCAGCACCGACAACCGCGCGGCGGCGGCCGCCGCCGACGTGGTGGTGCTCTCGGTGAAGCCGCAGGTGATGGGCAAGCTGCTCGACGAGATCTCGCCGGTGATCGACGGCGGCAAGCTGGTGATCTCGGTGGCGGCCGGCGTCCCCATCGCGCTCATGGAGCGCAAGCTGGCCCACGGCGTGCGCGTCATCCGCACCATGCCGAACACGCCGGCGCTCGTCGGCGCCGGGGCCACCGCCCTGGCCCGCGGCGAGCATGCCACCGACGCCGACCTCGAGGCGGCCCGGTCGCTCTTCGCGGCGGTCGGGCTCACGGTGGTGGTGGAGGAGCCGCTCCTCGACGCCTGCACGGGCCTCTCCGGCTCGGGGCCGGCCTACATCTTCCTCATCATCGAGGCGCTCAGCGACGCCGGCGTGAAGGTGGGGCTGCCCCGCTACACGGCCCAGGCGCTCGCGGCCCAGACCGTGCTCGGCTCCGCCCAGCTGCTCATCGAGACCGGCGAGCACCCCGGCCGCCTCAAGGACCAGGTGACGAGCCCGGGCGGCACGGCCATCGCCGGCCTGCACACCCTGGAGGCGGGCGGGCTCCGCACCACGCTCATGGACGCGGTCGAGGCCGCCACGCACCGCGCCCGGGAGCTCGGCCAGAAGTTCCTCGCCGCGGAGGACTGAGCCCCACCCGATTGCCCGCACCGCCGGCCGTCCCCAGGTTTTCCTGGGCGGGAGTGATCCGCGAGGAGCGGCGATGGCTTCGGGCAAGAAGGGTCGGGGAGGAGAGATGAGCGTGCGCGACGCCGGCCGGATGGGCGGCGAGGCGCGCAAGGGGCAGCTCGGGGCGAAGGGCTACTCGCAGCTGGGCAAGAAGGGCGGCGAGCGGGTGGCGCGCGAGCGAGGCGCGGAGTTCTTCAGCGCCATCGGCCACAAGGGCGGCGAGGCGCGCAAGGGCCAGCTCGGTCCGGGCGGCTACTCCGCGCTCGGCCGCATGGGCGGGGAGGCGCGCAAGGAGCAGCTCGGGCCCGGCGGCTACGCCGAGCTCGGGCACAAGGGCGGCCAGCGCGTCCGCGAGCTCATCCGCGAGGGCAAGCAGGCCGAGGTGGGCGAGCCCGAACACGAGTAGGGCACCAGCCACAGGAGCGATCGATGGCGGACAGGGAGCGCAAGGAGCAGGGCCGCGGGGGCAAGATGACGGTGCGCGAGGCGGGCCGGCTCGGCGGCGAGGCGCGCAAGGAGCAGCTCGGCCCCGAGGGCTACGCCGAGCTCGGGCACAAGGGCGGCCAGCGCGTCCGCGAGCTCATCGAGGAGGGGAAGCACCAGGCCGAGCGGAAGTGAGCCTCCGCGGCGCGCGGGCGGCGGCTTGCCCCGGCGCGCCAGGGGTGTAAAAAGGCGGCCATGCGCCGCCTCGCCCCGATCCTCGCCGCCCTGCTCGCCGCAGCCTGCGCCGCCCCCAACCTCGCCATCAGCGAGGGCGATCGGCAGCGGCTCGTCGGCGAGCTGGAGGGGCGGCGCCGCTTCACGCGGGTCGCGCTCTACGATGGCGACTTCTTCGGGGACCACAACGGCTGCCTGGTCTCGGACCAGCCGTTCGGCGAGCTCGACCTGCTGGAGCACCCCGACGGATCGGTCATCCCGCCGCCGGCGGCCACCAGCGTGATCCCCCCGGGCACGCCGGTGCGCATCGAGAAGGTCGAGTTCCCCACCGGCTGGACCATCGCCGAGCGGATGGTGATGACCCCGCGCTACCAGCCCTGGCTGCACCTCGCGGTCAAGGGCGAGCCCCGCCGGTGCGTGCTGGTGCTGCCGCAGGACCTCCGCTCGCGCGAGGACGCCCTGGCCGAGATCGGCCGCGTGCTCTCGGTCGACGACCCCTCCCCCGAGCTCGACGCGATGCCGCAGGCCTGGCGCGACGCCGTGCTGAAGAAGGAGCTGGTGGAGGGCATGAGCCCGGCGGCGGTGGAGATGGCCTGGGGGCTGCCGGACAAGCGCCACATCGATCGCCCGGCCCGCACCGAGGACTGGAGCTGGGCGGGCGGCCGGCGGCGCGCCTCGTTCCAGGACGACCGGCTGGTCAAGTTCGAGAAGGTGCAGGGGAAGCGCTGAAGCGAGGAGGCGAGCCGCCTCTTCCGGCAGCCCGAGCGCCCGTCGCGCCGGCGGTCAGCGCGGCTCGCGCCGCCCGCCGTGCCGGCCCCCGCCGCGGTGCTCGCGGCGGCCCTCGCGCCGATCGCCGCCGCGCCGCGGCTCGCCCCGGCCCTCGACCGGCAGCGGGGTGACTCCCACGGCGACGCAGTAGACCTCGCCGGCGCGCAGCTGGGCGACCAGGCTCGCCTCGTCGGTCACCGGCCGGCGGAAGAGCGTCGCGGCCTTCCCGACCTCGTCCAGCGAGCCGAACGCGCCCGAGCCGCCGACGCAGGGCAGGTTCATGTGATCGGCCGCCTCGATCGCGAGGTCGTTGGCGGGGCCGCGCTTGCGGGCGTGGAGCCCCTCGACGGCCGCGAGGCCGTCGAGCGTGAAGATGAAGTCGCCGCTCGGCCGGTCGATGGTCTTGTCGTAGGGGTGCGCCGCCACCACCGCCCCGCCCAGCTCCCGCACCTTGGCGATCACGGTCCGGACCGGCCACGGCGGCGTGCCGAAGAGCTGCGGGGGCGCCGGCACCTTCTCCGGCTCCGGGAAGTAGCAGAGGTAGTGGCCGTGGTCGGTGACGAGCTCCGCGCCCACCAGCCCGAGGATCCCCTCCTCGCGCGCGGCGGCGCGGACCTCCGGGAGCGCCTCGAGGCCGTTCAGGTCGGTGAAGACGACGCCGTCGAGCCCCTGCTCGCGGGCCCGGCGCAGCACCTCGCGGACGTCGAGGTCGCAGCCGGCGGAGTGGCGGGAGTGGGCGTGCAGGTCGATGAGCATCGGGGTCCCCGGGAGAAGGCGCTCCCAGTTAACACGCCCCCGCCGCCGAGGAGAAGCCCGGAGGCTCGGCGGATCCCGCGCCGCGCGCCCGCGACGGCGCCGCCGGACGGAGCTCAGGCCAGGAGCTGCACCTGCCGGTGCTGGCGCTCCTCCGCGGCCCGGATGAGATACCCCATGAGCATCAAGCTCGAGGTGTTCTCCAGCACGCGCTCCGGGTCGTTGGAGATGAGCTTGGACGAGTAGGACAGGAAGAACCGGGCGAGGTCCTCGCCGGCCTCACGCGTGATCATCGCGTTGAGCTGCGCGGGATCCATCGTCCGGATCTGGTTGATGAAGTCGACGGCGAACCCCTTCTTGCCGGACATCGATGACCTCCGAGCGCGGCCCGTCGTCGCAGGCCTCACCTGCAATTCTAGGCGTGGCGCCGCGGCGGCGGCAGGCTCCGACCCGCGCTGGCCGCCGGCAACGATTTTCCAGGCGATATCGACAACTTGACCTGCCCCGTTTGTTTGACATGCAGAAAACGCCTGTGCATACTTTTCGCGAAATCGCCCAAGAGTGACGACCGGGAGCTGTGGCGAGGAGGGTTGGATGGATTTCACGGGCGTGAAGGTCTTCTCGGCCACCAAGGCGAAGGAGCGCGAGGAGCTCGGCGAGGTGTTGACGCGCTGGCTGCAGTCGAACCCGGACATCGAGGTGGTGGACCGGTCCGTCCGCCAGTCGAGTGACAACGAGTTCCACTGCCTCACGATCATCCTCTTCTACCGGCGCGTACCCAAGGCGTAGCCGGGCGGGGCCAGGGGCAGATTCCCGGGCACGCCCTCCCCGGGCGTGATACCTCCCCGGCATGAAGCTCAAGCAGCGTCCCGAGGATTTCTCCGTCACCGAGTCCTGGCGGTTCGACGACGACCCGCGCGGCGAGTGGTTCGTCTACCTGATGGACAAGCAGAAGCTGTCCACCTTCGACGCGGTGGACCGCATCTGCAAGACGCAGGGAGTCCAGCCCGCCGACGTGAGCTACTGCGGGCTCAAGGACAAGCAGGGGCGCACCACCCAGCTCGTGGCGGTCCGGCGCAAGCAGGTGAGCGTCCAGGACCCCGACCTGCGGCTCAAGCCGCTCGGGCGGAGCGCCGCCCCCCTCTCGGCCGAGAACACCACCTCCAACCGCTTCGCGGTGACGGTGCGCGACCTCTCGGAGGAGGACGTGGCGCGGCTGCCGGCCTCGGTGGCCGAGGTGCAGAGCGTCGGGGTGGTGAACTACTTCGACTCGCAGCGCTTCGGCTCGCTCAAGCACGGGCAGGGGTTCATCATCAAGGACCTGATGCGCGGCGACTTCGAGCTGGCGCTCAAGAACGTGCTCGCCCACCCCTCGCCGCTCGACCAGAGCGACGACGCCCGGGTGAAGCAGTTCTGGAAGGAGCACTGGGGGGAGTGGCAGCTCAAGAACCCCTACCCCGGCGCCGAGAAGTACGCCCCGGTGATCCGCTGGATCCGGCTCCACCCCGAGGACTTCCTCGGCGCCATGCTCCGCACCGAGCCGCGCTGGCGGGCGATGCAGGTCTTCGCCTACCAGAGCTGGCTCTGGAACGAGGGGGTCAAGCAGTACCTCCGGGACGCGGTGGGCATCACCCGGCTGCTCCCGGTGAAGTACCAGGCGGGCACGCTGCTCTTCCCGCAGTCGCTCGACGCCGCCCAGGCCCGCGCCTTCCGGCACGCCACCTTCCCCCTGCTCGCGCCGGAGACGCGCGTCGACGATCCGCTGGTGAAGCGGGCGGCGCTCTCCGTGCTCGGGCGCGAGGACATGACGCTCTCGAGCCTGGCGGTGCCCGGCGCTCCCCAGATCCACTTCGACCCGGAGGAGCGACCGCTCTTCTCGTCCCCGGGGAAGCTGGTGGTGAGCGAGCCCGCGCGCGACGAGATGAACAAGGGGCGGCTGCGCGTGAACGTGGCCTTCACGCTCCCGCCGGGCGCCTACGCCACCTTGGTGGTGAAGCGGCTCTTCCACTGGACCCTGGCGCCTCCGGCGGTTCGTCGCGCCCGCGAGGCGGCCGCGGCGCCGCCCCGGCCCACCCCGATGGAGCGGCACCAGGAGAAGAAGGAGTCCGGGTTCCTCGCCCGGCAGAAGCAGAAGAAGGCCGCCAAGGCCGCGTCGCGCGCGGTGAAGGGCAAGGCGGCGAAGAGGTAGGGCCGGCGCGCGCGAGGTCGTCGCGCGCGCGGCGCGGGCAGGCACGGCGCGCCGATCAGCTGCGCCGCGGGTCCACCCACTCGAAGACCAGCAGGTTCTCCCCGCCCGCCCGCGACAGCTCCTCGACCACCGCGCCCAGATCCACCTCCTCCGGCGCGTCCACCGCGAGCACGCTCGGCGGCAGCGCGGCCAGCTCGCAGCCGAGGGCCCGCAGCCGCTGCAGGTGCGGCACCAGCGAACGATCCTCGACGGTGACCCCGGGATCGAGGGCCGCGCGCAGGGTCCGGCGGCCGCTCTTCCGCTCCACCCCCTCGAGCCGGAGCGGCGCCTCGCCCCCCGGCGAGGACGCCCGCACCACGTCGTCGCGGGAGAGGCCGTACGCGAGGAACGGCGGGCGCAGCAGCCGGTACCGATCCGAGCCGAGGGACTCGGCCTCGATCAGCTCCACCTCCGGCCCCTCCGGTCCCGCGCCGCCCTCGACCGGTATGGCGAGCTGGACCTCCGACTCGGAGGTCTCCTCCTCGGCGCTGGGCGTTCGCCTCTTCATGGCGGCAAAGGAGAAGGTGACAGCCCGCCCAGGCGTCGCATAGGCCCTTCCTAGGGCCCGGCCGGGCGGGCGCCTAGCCGACCGGGCGAGCGGCGAGCGCGGCGGCGATGGCCTCCGCGAGCGCGGCGGCGTCCGGCCGCTCCGGCTGGGCCCCGATCACCAGGCCGGCCTCCACGGC
>JAJXVM010000174.1 GCA_021782135.1 Myxococcales bacterium
CGGTCCCCGCGGCCGTCGCCCCCGCCCCCGGTTCCCTCGAGGAGCGCCGCTCGCGGCTCGAGCGCGTGAAGCGCCGCGTCGCCGAGGCGGCCCGCGCGCCGCGCCCGGTGGAGGCGGCGCCGGTCGAGCCCGGGCGCGCCGCCGAGAGCGCGGTGGCGCTCATCCAGGAGCTCGAGGCGCAGCTCTCGCGCGCCCGCGAGATCGAGACCGCCCTGCGGGCCGATCTCGACCAGGCCCGCGGCGAGGTGGCCCGCGGCGCGGTCGAGCTGCGAGAGGGCGCCCAGCGCTCGCGGGAGCTCTCCCGCCAGCTCGAGGAGAAGCGCGCCGTCCTGTCGGAGCTGCTCGCCGAGATGAACGCGCTCGAGGCCGAGCGCGACGAGGCGGTGGAGCGGGCCCAGGCCCTCGCCGCCATCGACGAGGAGCGCCAGACGCTGCTCGACGCCCTGGGCGCCCGGGTGGAGGAGCTGGAGAAGCGGGCGGAGTCCTCGCGCGCCGAGCTGGAGCGGCTCTCCGACGACCTCGACACCCGCGCCTCGGAGGGCGCGCGGCTGCGCGCCGCCCTCGCCCAGGTGACCCGCGAGCGCGACGACCTCGCGCGCGACACCGCCCAGGCGCGCCGCGAGCGCGACGAGCTGGCCGAGGCCAAGAAGGCGCTCGAGCAGGTCCACCAGGCGCTGGCGCAGGCGCGGTCGCGGCTGGGGTGAGTCGGGCCCCGCGGTCCGGGAGGGGGCGCTCCCCTACCCCGCCTTCTCCACCGCCCGCGGCCCCACCTGCACGCCGCTCGGGATGGCCTTCAGCTGGTCGAGCGCGTCGTAGGCCGCGTACTTGTAGGCCTCGCCGAGCGTCGGGTAGTTGAAGACCGCGCTGATGAAGTAGTGCAGGTCGCCGCCGAGGGCGATGACGGCCGTGCCGAGGTGCACCAGCTCCGAGGCGTTGGGGCCGATGCAGTGCACGCCGAGCAGCGCCTGGTCCTTGGGGGAGGCGATGAGCTTCAGGAAGCCGACCGCCTCGCCGATGAGGTTGGCGCGGGCGTTGTCGACGAGGCGCGCCCGCCCGACCACGTAGGGCACGCCCTTGGCCTGGAGGCTCTCCTCGGTCTCGCCCACCGAGCTCACCTCGGGGATGGTGTAGATGCCGACCGGGAGCAGGTCGGTCATCTTCTGCTTGTAGGAGTGGCCCGCCGCGTGGGTCATGGCGACCCGCGCCTGCTCCATGGCGGTGGCCGCGAGCCCCGGGAACCCGACCACGTCGCCCGCCGCGTAGATGTGCGGGACGGCGGTCTGGTAGTTCTGGTTCACCTTGAGCAGCCCGCGCTCGTTGGCCTGCAGGCCGGCCGCCTCGAGCTTCAGCTCCTCCACGTTGCCGATGCGCCCGGAGGCCACCAGCACCTTCTCGCAGACCAGCCGGGAGCCGTCGTTCAAGGTGACGAGCACGTCCTTGTCGCCCGCCTCGAGCTTGAGCGCGCGGTTCTCCTGGTAGAGCTCCACGCCCGCCAGCGCGAGCAGGTCCTGCAGGGCCCGCGACACCTCGGCGTCGAGGAAGGTGAGCAGCCGCTCCTTGCTGTCCACGAGGGTCACGTGGACGCCCAGCGCGGCGAAGATGGAGGCGTACTCGCACCCGGCCACCCCGCCGCCGAGGATGGCGAGCGAGCGCGGCACCGCGTTCATCATCAGGATCGAGTCGGAGTCGTAGATGCGAGCGTGGTCGAAGGCGATGTTGGCCGGGTGGAACGGCCGGGTGCCGGTGGCGAGCAGCACCGTGTCGGCGGAGACGAGCTGCGTCGAGCCGTCGGGGATGGTCACCTGGATCTGGTGCGGATCGACGAAGCTGGCGGTGCCGCGGAAGGTCTCCACCCCGAAGCTGTTGAGGTGGTTGCGGATGCGGGAGTGCTCGCGCGCGGTGACGAGGCCGCGGCGGCCCATCAGCTCGGGGATGGTCACGGTGCCCGAGAGGCGCAGCTCGATGCCGTGGGCGTCGCGGCTGCGGGCCTGCTGGATGGCGAGGGCGGTCTCGCGCAGCGCCTTCGAGGGGATGGTGCCGGTGTTGGCGCAGGCGCCGCCGGGCACGGCCTCCTTCTCGACCAGCGCCACCTTCTTGCCGAAGAAGGCGGCCTGGGTGGCGCCCCGCTCTCCCGCGGGGCCGCTGCCGATGACCACGACGTCGTAGTGCAGTGCCATTCGATCTCCTGGGTGACCCGCTTATAATGCCTTTTCCCCCCGGCGACGACAGAGTCGACGGGACAGTTGGAGTCACGCTCTCACCGTGAAGAATCCCCCGAAAAACCCGGTCCTCGACGTCCTGGCCACCAACCTCACGGTCCAGACGGAGGAGAAGAAGCGCGCCCTCGCCGCCGCCGGGAAGCGGCTCTTCGACTTCGGCCTCGGCGATCCCCGCGAGCCCACGCCCCCCTTCATCCGCGAGGCGCTCCGCGCGGCCGTGCCGGAGAGCTCGCAGTACCCGAGCGCCGCCGGCACCCCGGCGCTGCGCCGCGCCGTCGCCGGCTACCTGCGGCGCCGCTTCGGGGTGGCGCTCGACCCCGATCGCCAGGTGCTGCCCGCCACCGGCGCCAAGGAGACCATCTTCCACCTGCCGCTCGCCTTCGCCTCCCCGGGCGGGCGTCGCAAGGTGGTGATGCCCGACCCCGGCTACCCCACCTACGAGGCGGGCGCGCGCTTCGCCGGGCTCGAGCCGGTGAAGGTCCCGCTCACCGCGAGGCGGCGCTTCCTGCTCGAGCCCGAGGACGTGGGCGAGGCGGTCCTGCGCGACACGCTCCTCTTCTGGGTGAGCTACCCGCACAACCCCACCGGCGCCCTGGCCCCGCGCGACTACCTCGAGCGGGTGGCCCGGGCGGCGCTCGAGTACGGCTTCATCGTGGTCTCGGACGAGTGCTACGCCGACGTCTACTTCGCGGAGCGGCCGCTCTCGCTGCTCGAGGTGCAGGTGGAGAACGTGCTCGCCGTCCACTCCTGCTCCAAGCGGAGCGGCATGACCGGCTACCGCAGCGGCTTCCTCGCCGGCGACGCCGACCTGGTGGCGGTCCTGAAGCGGACGCGCCCCCACATCGGCGCGGCCTCGCCCGACTTCGTCAACGCCGCCGCCGCCGCGGCCTGGGCCGACGACGCCCACCCGGCCGAGCGGCGCGAGATCTTCCGCCAGAAGCGCGACAAGTTCCTCGCCTTCTTCGCGCGCCACGGCCTCGCCTGCGACGGGTCCGAGGCCACGCTCTACCTCTGGGTGAAGGTGCCGCAGGGACACACCTCCGCCTCCTACGCGCTCCGCCTCCTCGAGGAGGGGATCGTGGTCTCCCCCGGCACCGCCTTCGGCGCCGGTGAGGGCTACGTGCGCGTGTCCCTGGTCCCCACGCTGTCCGAGTGCGACGAGGCCATCGCGGCCTGGTCGAAGGTGAAGCCATGAACGACTGGAAGCAGCAGGAGCAGCTCATCACCGCCGCCTTCGCCGATCGCGCGAAGCTGCCGGCGGCCCGCGAGGCGGTCCTGGCGGTGGTGGAGGCGCTCGACAAGGGCGCGCTCCGCGTGGCCGAGAAGCGCGACGGCGAGTGGCAGGTGAACGGCTGGATCATGCAGGCCATCAACCTCTACTTCGCCGTGGCCGGCATGGAGACCCACGAGTTCGGCCCGTTCGAGACCCGCGACAAGGTGCCGCTCAAGCACGGCCTCGAGGAGGGCGGCGTCCGGCTCGTCCCCGGCGGCATCGTCCGCTACGGCTCGTACGTCGCGCCCGGGGCGGTGGTGCTCCCCGGCTTCGTCAACATCGGCGCCCGCGTCGGCACCGGCACCATGGTGGACACCTGGGCCACCGTGGGGAGCTGCGCCCAGGTGGGCGAGAACTGCCACCTCGCCGGCGGCGTGGGCATCGGCGGCGTGCTCGAGCCGCCCGGAGCCCGCCCCAACATCATCGAGGACGGCTGCTTCATCGGCAGCCGCTGCATCATCGTGGAGGGCACGCTGGTGGAGGAGGACTGCGTCCTCGGCGCCAACACCGTCATCACCGGCTCGACGCCCATCATCGACGTCACCGGCAAGGAGCCGGTCGTCTACAAGAAGCGCGTCCCGGCGCGCTCGGTGGTGATCCCCGGCACCCGCGCCAAGGAGTACCCGGCCGGCACCTACCAGATCCCCTGCGCCCTCATCGTCGGCAAGCGCAGCGCCTCGACCGACAAGAAGGTGTCGCTCAACGACGCGCTCCGCGACTTCGAGGTGCAGGTGTGAGCGCCGGCGTCGCCGAGGCCCTCGCGGACCGCGCCGAGGCCCTGTGCGCGATCCGCTCTCCCATCGGGGAGGAGCGGGCCCTCTGCGACGCCCTCGAGCGGGAGCTCCGCGGGCGGCACCCCGAGGTGCGGCGGGTGAAGAACTCGCTGGTGGCCTTCGCCGACGGCGCGGGCGGCTCCCGGCCGCTCGTCGCCCTCTGCGGCCACCTCGACACCGTCCCCATCCACGCCCAGGACGAGGGGCGCTTCCCCCGCCGCGAGGGCGGCCGGCTCCACGCCCCCGGCGCCTCCGACATGAAGGGCGGGGTGGCGGTGGCGCTCGAGCTCGCCGCCCGGCTCCCGGCCGCCGAGCGCTTCTGCGACCTCGCCCTCGTGCTCTACGCGCGGGAGGAGGGGCCGTTCGAGGAGAACGAGCTCGGGGACGTGCTGCGCGAGGTGCCGGCGCTCTCGCGGGCCGCCCTGGCCCTCTGCCTCGAGCCGACCGACAACGCCCTGCAGCTCGGCTGCGTCGGCTCGATGCACGCCACCTTCCGCTTCAACGGGCGGTCGGCTCACTCGGCCCGGCCCTGGCAGGGCGAGAACGCCGTGCACAAGGCGGGCGAGCTCTTGACGCACCTGCACGAGCGGGCCCCGCGCGAGGTGGAGGACGGAGGGCTGCTCTACCGCGAGGTGACGAGCGTGACCCGCATCGAGGGGGGACGCGCCCGCAACGTGGTGCCCGACCAGTGCAGCATGAACCTCAACTTCCGCTTCGCCCCGGGCAGGACGCTCGAGGAGGCCGCGGCCGAGCTCGAGTCGCTGGGCGCGCGGTTCGGGGCCGAGGTGACCGTCACCGACCGCTCGCCCTCCTGCCCGTCCTTCGCCGGCCACCCGCTGGTGCGACGGCTGCGGGAGCGGACGGGGGCGCCGGTGCAGGCGAAGCAGGCCTGGACCGACGTGGCGCGGCTCGCCCAGGCGGGCGTGCCGGCCGCCAACTTCGGCCCGGGCGCGACCGCCCAGGCGCACCAGGTGGGCGAGTGGCTCGAGCTCTCGGCGCTCGGCCGCAGCTACGAGATGCTGGAGCGCTTCCTGCGGAGCGGAGCGGACCCCGCCGAGACTTGACGGCCGGTGCACGTCGCTTAAGTGAGGCGCTGCATGGCGCGCGCGCCCGCCCTCTTCGTGTCCCACGGCGCCCCCACGGTGGCGCTGGCGGGGGACGACTACGCCCGCGCGCTGCGCGCGGTGGGCGCGCGCTGGCCGCATCCCGCCGCGGTCGCCGTCATCTCCGCCCACTTCCAGACCCACCGCGCGGTGGTGCTCGGCAGCGCCCCGCGGCAGCGGATCCGCCACGACTTCGGCGGCTTCCCCGCGCCGCTCTACGAGCTCGACTACCCGGCGCCCGGCGCCCCCGGGCGCGCGCGCGAGGCCGAGGCGCTGGCGCGCGGCGCCGGGTTCCCGACCCTGCTCGACCCGGTGCGGCCGCTCGACCACGGCGCCTGGATCCCGCTGCGGCTGACCTGGCCGGAGGCGGCGGTGCCGGTGTTCGAGATCTCGCTGCCGGACGCCGCGCCGGCGGAGCTGGTCTCGCTGGGCCGCGCCCTGCGGCCGCTGCGCGACGAGGGCGTGGTCCTGTGGGGCTCGGGCGGGCTCGTGCACAACCTCGGCCGCACCCGGCTCGACGTGTCCCGGGACGCGCCCCCGGAGCCCTGGGCGGCCGAGTTCGACGCCTGGGTGGCCGCCCGGCTCTCGGCGCGCGATCTCCCGGCCCTGCTCCGCTACCGCGAGCGGGCGCCCCACGCCTCCCTGGCCGCGCCCACCAGCGAGCACTTCGACCCGCTGTTCGTCGTCCTGGGCGCCGCCTGGGAGGGTGAGCCGCTCGAGATGCTCTACGACCGCTTCCACCACGCGACGCTCGGCATGCGGAGCTTCGCCCTCGTGCCGCCGCCGCCAATTGAGGAGCATCGATCATGAAGCGAGCCCTGTCGCTGCTGGCCGCCCTCGCGCTGCCCACCTTCGCCGCGGCCGCCGCCGAGACCTGGGAGATCGACCCCGTCCACACCAGCACCTCGTTCTCGGTGAAGCACCTCGTCATCACCACCGTGCGCGGGGTGTTCGGCAAGACCACCGGGACCGCTCGCATCGACGACCAGGATCCCGCCCGGTCGAGCGTGGAGGCCACGGTGGACGCCTCGACCATCGACACGCGCGTGCCGCAGCGCGACGGCGACCTCAAGTCGCCCAACTTCCTCGACGTGCAGAAGTACCCGACCATCACCTTCCGCTCGACGAAGGTGCGCCCGGCGGGCAAGGGCAAGCTGAAGCTGACCGGGGACGTCACGCTGCACGGGGTCACGAGGCCGGTGACCTTCGACGTGACCGGGCCCACCCGGGCCATCCAGGGGCCCAAGGGCGAGCTGCGGCGGGCGATCAGCGCCAGCGCGAAGATCAACCGCCACGACTTCGGCCTCGACTACAGCAAGGCGGTCGAGGCCGGGCCGGTGGTGGGCGCCATCGTGGACCTCCAGATCGACGCCGAGCTGGTGAAGGCGGCGGGGCGGCAATAGTCGGGAGGGGCTGCCACGAGCACTTTTCGCGGCAGTCCGCGCCGCGGCCTCCCGTGCGCGCCGCGGTCGCGGCTCCTTGCGGGAAGCGCGCGATCCCGCGGCACTCGGCGGCAACGGGCGGGCACGCCGGTTGCTCTCCTGCCGCCGCATGCTCTCCGACTCCGCTCCCTGCGAACGCCCCCGCGAGCGGCTCCTGGCCGACGGCGCCCGGGCGCTCTCCGACGCCGACCTCCTCGCCCTGGTGCTCGGCTCCGGCACCGCGGGCCTCTCGGCGCGCGCCTCCGCCCTCGCGCTCGCCGAGGCGGTCGCGCTCGCCGAGCTGGCCTGGGCGCCGCCCGACCTCATCGCCGCTCACCCCGGCATCGGCCCGGCGCGCGCGGCCGCGCTG
>JAJXVM010000175.1 GCA_021782135.1 Myxococcales bacterium
GGGACCGCCGGGACCGCCGCCGGCGGCGGCCGGGCCGCGGGGGCGGTGGCCGGCGCCGAGGGCTCCCTCAGGCGGGCGGCGACGATCTCGTCCAGGAGCGCCTGGCCGGCCGGATCGACCTCAACCAGACGAACCCCCATCCCGGGGTCCCGGGGCGGCTCTCCGGGCGCGGAGATGGTCTGCGTCCGGGTGACGACGCCCCGGGCGCGGATCTGACGCGCGCCGGCGTCCACCTCGACGAGCAGGGCCACCGGCGTGCCGACCGGCTTCGGATCCCGCGTGCGGATGAAGAGCCCGCCGCGAGAGATGTTGAGGGCCTGGCGCTCGACCAGGTCGTCGAGGGTGCCGTACGACAGCTTGATGCTGAGGCCTACCGCGACGCGCGGTTCGCGTCGCTTCTCGTCGGACATGGGAGGCCCATATTACCCCCTCCCAGGGGAAGGCGCCCAAAATCCCCCTTGCCTTCGTCGCTTCGAGAGGGGCTTGTCGCACTCACGGAGCGGAGAACCTTTCGACCATCCGGGAGGGCACACACAATGGGCGACACCGCCGGCGGGGCCGGGTCCAAACTCTCTCCGGCCAGCGGCAAGCTGGCCGTGCTCCTCCCCGGGATGGGCGCGGTCGCGACCACGCTCATCGGCGGGGTCGAGGCGGTCAAGCGCGGGCTGGCGAAGCCGTTCGGCTCGTTGACCCAGATGGGAACGGTCCGGCTCGGCAAGCGGACCGAGCACCGCTCGCCGCTCATCCGCGAGCTGGTGCCGCTCGCGTCGCTCGAGGATCTCTGCTTCGGCGGCTGGGACGTCTTCCCCGACTCCGCCTACGAGTCGGCCGCGCACGCCAAGGTGATCGAGGCCCCCCTGCTGGAGCAGGTGCGCGCGCCGCTCGAGGCCATCCGGCCCATGCCGGCGGTCTTCTCGCCCGAGTACGTGAAGCGGCTCAACGGCACGCACGTGAAGCAGGGGCCCTCGAAGCGCGCGCTGGGCGAGGCGCTCCGGGAGGACATCCGCCGCTTCGTCCGCGAGAACGGCTGCAGCCGGGCGGTGATGGTCTGGTGCGCCTCCACCGAGGTCTACATCGAGCGCGGCGCCGTCCACGCCAGCCTGGCCGCCTTCGAGAAGGGGCTCGACGAGAGCGATCCCGCCATCGCGCCCTCGATGATCTACGCCTGGGCGGCGCTCCAGGAGGGCGTCCCCTTCGCCAACGGCGCGCCGAACCTCACCGTGGACGTCCCCGCGATCGTCGAGCTGGCGCGCCAGCGGCGGCTGCCCATCGCCGGCAAGGACTTCAAGACCGGTCAGACGCTCATGAAGACCGTGCTCGCGCCCATGCTCAAGGCGCGCATGCTCGGGCTGGTCGGCTGGTTCTCCACCAACATCCTCGGGAACCGCGACGGCGAGGTGCTCGACGACCCCGGCAGCTTCAAGACCAAGGAGGTCTCGAAGCTCTCGGTGCTGGAGCACATCCTGCAACCGCACCTCTACCCCGACCTCTACGGCAACTTCGAGCACAAGGTCAGCATCCACTACTACCGCCCCCGCGGAGACAACAAGGAGGGGTGGGACAACATCGACATCGCGGGGTGGCTCGGCTACCCGATGCAGATCAAGGTGAACTTCCTCTGCCGCGACTCGATCCTGGCCGCGCCGGTGGCGCTCGACATCGCGCTCTTCATGGATCTGGCGGCGCGGGCCGGCCTCACCGGGATCCAGGAGTGGCTGTCCTTCTACTTCAAGAGCCCCATGGTGGCGGAGGGGCTCTACCCCGAGCACGATCTCTTCATCCAGCTCGCCAAGCTGAAGAACACCCTGCGCCACCTGGCCGGCGAGGAGCTCATCACCCACCTCGGGCTTGACTACTACGAGCAGTGACGACAGGGACCCGCCATGGCCTACGTCGTCGCCGAACCCTGCATCAAGTGCAAGTACACGGACTGCGTCGAGGTCTGCCCGGTCGACTGCTTCTACGAGGGGCAGAACTTCCTCGTCATCCACCCGGATGAGTGCATCGACTGTGGCGCCTGTGAGCCCGCCTGCCCGACCAAGGCGATCTTCCCGGAGGAGAGCCTGCCCGAGAGGTGGAAGGAGTACGTCTCGCTCAACGCCGAGCTCTGCAAGAGCTGGCCGAACATCACCGAGAAGAAGGATCCGCTGCCCGACGCGGACCAGTTCAAGGACGCCGAGGGGAAGCGGGGCGACCTGATCCTCTGAGGAGCGGCCTCCCCGCTCCCGAGGTCCTCGCGCGCTCCCTGGGGAGCCGCGCGAGGCCCCGTCCTCACGCCAGCCCGCCCGGCGGGTGAAGCATGGCGAACTCGCCGTTCACCTCGCCGACGCGCACCGGCGCGAGGCGATGGCAGGAGAGGCACGCCGACCAGGCGGTCCCCGGCCCCACCCGCACCGAGAGGTCACCGCCGCAGGTCACGCAGGCGTCCGGAAGGCGGAAATCGCGCGCCTGGTCGCTCGTCTCTAGGCTTCGCTCCATGGTCTCTAGGTAAGACCGGGGCAGGCTTTGGCAAGCGCGTCACTTTTCCGCACGTTGCACGCTTGCCTCGGCTGCGGGCCTTTGCTAGATAAGCCACCGCTTCGCAACGCCCAGGTGGTGGAACTGGTAGACACACCATCTTGAGGGGGTGGCGCCGTAAGGCGTGCGAGTTCGAATCTCGCCCTGGGCACTCAGAGGGATCCGGCTTCGGCCGGGTCCCTTTTTTCTTGTCCGGCGTTCGACTTGCTCGGCGGCCGCTCCCCCGCTCGTCGCGGCGCCGAAAAGCAACTCGCCCCGCCCCTCGAGGCCGAGGAGCGGGGCGAGGAAGAGGACCCGGGGCCGGAGAGCTACTTCTTCGCCGGCGCGGCGGGCACGACCGGAGCCGGCGCGACGGGCTGCTGGGCGCCGGGCGCCTGCGGCACCGCCGGGAACGGCGCCGGCGCGGCGCGGTCCGGACGGACCACCGAGGAGCTGTGCGACGCGTGGTAGGCGAGCGTCAGCGAGGTGAGCATGAAGATCCCCGCGCAGGCGCTCGTCACCTTGCCGAGGAAGGTCTGCGCCCCCCGGCCGCCGAAGACCGTCTGGGAGCCGCCGCCGCCGAAGGTCGCGCCCATTCCGCCACCCTTACCGGCCTGGAGCAGGATGACGAGGATGAGGACGACGCAGACGACGACGTGGATGATGGTGACCAGCGTGATCAACGGATTGCACCTTTCACGATCTTGGAGAAGTCGTCGGCCTTGAGGCTGGCGCCGCCGACCAGCGCGCCATCCACGTCGGGCTGGGACATGAGCTCGGCCGCGTTCTCCGGCTTGACCGAGCCACCGTACTGGATCCGGACCTCGTCCGCCACCCCTCCCGCCAGCTCGCGGAGGAGGGCCCGGATCGCGGCGTGGACCTCCTGCGCCTGGGCGGAGGTCGCGGTCTTCCCGGTGCCGATCGCCCACACCGGCTCGTAGGCCAGCGTGAGCCTGCCGATCTGGTCGGGGGACAGGCCCGCGAGCCCACCCCGGACCTGCCGGCCCACCACCGCGAGCGTCTGCCCGGCCTCCCGCTCGGCGAGGGTCTCGCCGACGCAGACGATGGGGAGCACGCCGGCGGCGAGGAGGGCCTTCGCCTTCTTGTTGACCGACTCGTCGGTCTCCCCGAAGAGCTGGCGCCGCTCGCTGTGGCCCACGATGCAGTGGGTGCAGCAGACGTCGGCGAGCATGGTCGCCGACACCTCCCCCGTGAAGGCGCCCTGCTTCTCGAAGTGGACGTCCTGGGCCGCGAGCTCGACCGAGCCGCCGTGGCCGATGGCGTCGGCCACGGGCTTCAGCGCCGTGAAGGGAGGCGCCACCGCCACTTGCACCCGCCCCGCCGCCTCCTTCAGGGAGGCCTCGAGCTCGGCGACCAGGGCCAGCGCCTCGCCCACGGTCTTGTGCATCTTCCAGTTGCCGCAGACGAACTTCTTGCGGGCCATGGCTACGCCTCCAGGACCTGGATGCCGGGGAGCACCCGCCCCTCGATGAACTCCAGGCTCGCGCCGCCGCCGGTCGAGACGTGCTTCATCTTCGAGACCAGCCCAGCCTCCTCCACCGCGGCAGCGCTGTCCCCGCCGCCCACGACCGTGACCGCGTCGCTGTCGGCCATGGCCCGGGCCACCCCGAAGGTCCCCTCGGCCCAGGGCTTCTGCTCGAAGAGCCCCATGGGCCCGTTCCAGAAGACGGTCTTGGCCGCCAGGATCCGCTGCCGGTAGACGTCGAGGGTCTTCGGCCCGATGTCGAGCCCCATGAGCGCGGACGGGATGGCCTTGTCGTTCACCACCACCCGCTTCGCGGTCTCCTTCGGCTCGTCGGCGCAGACGTGGTCCACCGGCAGCAGGAACTCGACCCCGCGCGCCTTCGCCTTGTCGAGGATCTGGCGCGCCAGCTCGAGCTTGTCCTCCTCGACCCGGCTCCTCCCGACCTCGACCCCCTGCGCCTTCAGGAAGGTGAAGGCCATGGCGCCGCCGATGCAGATGCAGTCGGCCTTGCCGAGCAGGTTCTCGATCACCTTGATCTTGTCGGAGACCTTGGCGCCGCCGAGCAGGGCCACGAAGGGCTTCGCCGGGCGCGACAGCACCTTGCCCAGGAACTCGACCTCCTTCTTGATGAGGAAGCCGGCGGCCTTCTCCTTCACGAACCTCGCCATCCCGGCGGTCGAGGCGTGGGCGCGGTGGGCGGTGCCGAACGCGTCGTTCACCCAGACGTCGGCGAGGCTCGCCAGCTCGCGGGCGTAGCCCTCGTCGTTCTTCTCCTCCTCCGGGTGGAAGCGGAGGTTCTCGAGCAGGAGCACCTGGCCCTCGCCGAGATCCTTCACCGCCTTCTTCACGCCGTCGCCGACCGAGTCGTCGGCGAGGGTGACGTCCTGCTTCAGGATCTCGGCCAGGCGGGTGGCCGCCGGCTCGAGGGTGTACTTCTGCCGGTCCTCGGGCTTGCCCTTCGGCCGGCCGAGGTGGCTGCCCAGGATCACCTTGGCGCGGTGATCGACGGCGTAGCGGATGGTCGGGACGGCGGCGCGGATGCGGGCGTCGTCGGTCACCCGCCCCTGCTCGTCGAGGGGGACGTTGAAGTCGACGCGGATGAAGACCCGCTTCCCCGCGAGGTCGAGGGCGTCGAGCGTCTTGATGTCGGCCATGGCCGTTCCCCGGTCGGCTACTTCGACAGGAACTTCGCCATGTCGACCATGCGGTTCGAGAAGCCCCACTCGTTGTCGTACCAGGCGAACACCTTGGCGAAGTTGCCGTCCACGACGAAGGTGTTGGTGGCGTCGAAGATGGAGCTGTGCGGGTTGCCGTTGTAGTCGATGCTGACCGTCGGCTCGTCGGAGTACTGGAGGATGCCCTTCAGGCTCCCCTCGGCCGCCTTCTTGAACGCCGCGTTGATCTCCTCCGCGGTGGCCGACTTCTCGAGCTCCACGGTCAGGTCCACCAGCGAGACGTTCGGGGTCGGGACCCGCACCGCCGTGCCGTGCAGCTTGCCCTTGAGCTCCGGGATCACCTCGGCCACCGCCTTGGCGGCGCCGGTGGTGGAGGGGATCATCGAGAGCGCGGCGGCGCGCGCCCGGCGCAGGTCCTTGTGCGGCAGGTCGAGCAGGTTCTGGTCGTTGGTGTAGCTGTGGACCGTGGTCATCAGGCCGCGCCGGATGCCGAAGCTCTCGAGCAGCACCTTCGCCACCGGGGTGAGGCAGTTGGTGGTGCAGGACGCGTTGGAGATGATCTTGTGGTTCGACCTGTCCACCTTCTGGTGGTTGATGCCGTAGGCGACCGTGATGTCCGGGCCCTTGGCCGGCGCGGAGATGAGCACCCGCTTGCCGCCGGCGGCGAGGTGCCCCTCGGCCTTGGCCCGCTCGGTGAAGAGCCCGGTGCACTCGAGCACCAGGTCCACCCCGTTCTTGGCGTGCGGGAGCTCCGCGGGATTCTTGATGGCGGTGACCTGGATCTCCTTCCCGTTCACCACGATCCCGTGCTCGGTCGCCTTCACCTCGGCCTCGAGCACCCCGTGCACCGAGTCGTACTTGAGCAGGTGGGCGAGGGTCTTGGTGTCGGTGAGGTCGTTGATCGAGACGAACTCCAGGTCCTTCTCGCCGCGCTCGATGGCGGCCCGCACGATGCAGCGGCCGATGCGTCCGAATCCGTTGATTGCGATGCGCGCCATGAGTTCCCTCCGGGGATGGTTTGGGTTGAGGTGGGTGCGAAAAAGAGGCGCTTAACCTACTTTCCGACCCTGGGGGTGTCAACGGAAACCCTGGCCCCGGAGTGAACCTGAAAACGGCAAGGGCGGCGCCGGTTTCCCGGGCCGCCCGCGAGGCGCTCCGCGCCCGTCCACCGCCTCAGGCGACGCGCGCCTGCCCCTCGATCGACTCGGCCAGCGGAGGGCTCGCGTGCTTGAGATCCTGGGTGACGAGGTCGATGAGCTCGGTGGAGAGGTTCAGGATCTGGTTGGGCGAGTAACCGTTGCCCCGGAGCTCCTTGAAGAGCGACTTCGCGAGGATCTTCGTTCCCTTGTTGTCGAGCATCGTCGGTACCATGTGCAGAACCCCCGCGAGTGCGCCCGGAGCACGTGCGCGCCGGGCACCCGTGGCATAGCAACCCCCGCGCCATCCCGACGCCCGCCGCCCGCGCCCGTGATATCGGCCACTTGCCTGGGCGCGGCAGGCGAGCGAGCGCGTATGTCCCTTCGCACCCGGCCCCCGAGCGCGGGAAAAACCGCGTAATCGCCTTCGCAGCCCACTAGTATCCGCCGGCCCGTATGCGCTATCGCGTCGCCAACCTCACCCTCTGGCTCGACGATCCCGACAGCCTGCTCGCCCGCCGGGCAGCCGAGAAGCTGGGCGTCGAGCCGGCGGACCTGCGCGAGCTGAGCGTGCTCCGACGGTCGCTCGACGCCCGGAAGAAGGGCCACCCGCGCTGGCTGGTGAACGTCGAGGTGGGGCTCGAGCGGCCCCTGCGCGGCGAGCGGCCGGACGTGACGGCGGCGCCCGCCCCCGAGCCCCCTCCCCCCCCGGTCCGCGAGCCCGCGCGGCCGCCGCTCATCCTCGGCGCCGGGCCGGCCGGCCTCTTCTGCGCCTGGGCCCTCCTCGAGCGCGGCGTCCGCTCCGTGGTGCTCGACCGCGGGAAGCACGCCTCCCCCCG
>JAJXVM010000176.1 GCA_021782135.1 Myxococcales bacterium
CGGGCGGGGCGTAGTCGGGCATCACCGCCGTCCAGCGCTGCACGCGCGCGAGGAGCGCGTCGCCGCGCCCCGGCGCCGCCGGGAGCGCCGCGCCGGCGCGGGCGAGCGACCACTCCAGCCCGTCCGGGCGGGCGGAGGCGAACCAGGCGCCGGCGCAGCCCACGAAGATGGCGAGCGCGAGCAGGGTGGGGGCGAGCGGCAGCCGCTCCGGCGTCCCATCCGGCGCGGCCCGCAGCGCGCCCGTGCGGCCGGCGAACCGGACCAGGGCCGCCGTCACCAGCCCCTCGACCAGGCCGATGGGCAGGTGGATGCCGAGCATCAGGGCGGCGAAGCGCGAGAAGGGCAGGTCGGCGCGCCCCGAGAGCTGGGTCTCGACCATCACCCCGAGGGCGCCCAGCTCGGCGGCGAGCACCGCCGGCAGGACGCAGGCCAGGGCGAGGCGCGCCGCGCCCGGCCGCGCTCCGGCGAGCCGGCGGTAGAGCGGCAGCCCGAGCAGCGCCGGCCAGAGCCCCATGTTGAAGAGGTTGCACCCGAGCGCCAGCAGGCCGCCGTCGGCGAAGAAGAAGGCCTGCACCAGCAGCACCGAGGCGATCACCAGCAGGGCCGCCTCGGGCCCGAGCAGGATCGAGAGCAGCAGGCCGCCGGCGAGGTGACCGCTCGAGCCGGTGCCCGGGATGGCGAAGTTCACCATCTGGGCGGCGAAGACGAACGCCCCCAGCACGCCCATCAGCGGCACCTTGCGCTGGTAGTCGGGCCGGCGGGAGAGCTGGCGCGCCGCCCCGGTGAGGAGCGCGCCCGCGCCCGCGTCGAAGGCGAGCCCCACGGCGGGCGAGAGCAGGGCGTCGGCCATGTGCATGGGGCGGGTTCCGTGGCGCCGGTGGGGCGCGTAGCACGAGTGCTGATGTCGTATGCCCCGGCGCGGAGCGAGTCAAGGGCGCCGGCGGGACCTCAGCCCTCGACCGCGGCCGCCGCCCGGGCGTTCTCCCGCAGGGAGCGGATGACCTGGGCGTAGTCCTTGGCGCCGAAGACCGCCGACCCGGCCACGAAGACGTTGGCCCCGGCCGCGGCCACCTCGGCGATGGTGTCCGGCTTCACGCCGCCGTCCACCTCGATGTCGAGCGCCTGGCCGCGCGCGTCGGCGAGGGCGCGCAGGCGCCGCACCTTCTCGGTGACCGCCGGGATGTACCGCTGGCCGCCGAAGCCCGGGTTGACGGTCATGAGCAGCACCATCTCGCAGTCGCCGAGCACGTAGTCGAGGCACTCGAGCGAGGTGGACGGGTTGAGCGCCACCGCCGGCCTGGCGCCGGCCGCCCGGATCGCCTGCAGCGTGCGGTGGAGGTGCGGCGAGACCTCGGCGTGGACGCTGACGAGGTCGGCCCCGGCCCGGGCGAAGTCGGCGACGTACTTCTCCGGCTCCACGATCATGAGGTGGCAGTCGATGGGGAGCTTCGTCACCCGGCGCACCGCCTCGACCACCAGCGGCCCGATGGTGATGTTCGGGACGAACCGGCCGTCCATCACGTCCACGTGGATCAGGTCGGCGCCGGCCGCCTCGACGGCGCGCACCTCCTCGGCGAGCCGGCCGAAGTCGGCGGAGAGGATGGAGGGGGCGATGCGGAGCGGGAGCGCCATGCCGGAAGGATAAGCGATCGGGCGCGCCGCCGTCACCGAGGCTTCACCGAGGCGTCGCGGAGCCCGGCCGAGGCGCGTGCTACTCGACTCGGCATGCTGCTCGCCGGCGACCTCGTCACCTCCCAGCAGAGCGTACCGTCCGCCATGCTCGTGCGGCAGCTCGCCGACCGCTTCTTCGAGGAGCCGGAGCTCGACGCGGTGGCGCTGCTCGAGGACGGCCGCGCTTGCGGGCTCGTCACCCGCCCCAAGCTGCTCCTCAAGCTCCTGCGCAACTTCGGGTACGAGCTGTTCGCCCGGCGCCCGGTGCTGCGGGTCGCCAACCCCGAGCCGCTGCGGGTGGAGGCGGCGGCGCCGCTCGCGGAGGTGATGGAGCGCGCGCTCTGTCGGCCGCGGGCGGTGGTCTACGACGAGGTGCTGGTGGAGGACTCGGGGCGCTTCCGGGGGCTCATCTCGGTGCGCGACCTGGCGCTCCAGCAGAGCCAGGCGCTGGCGGCGAGCCTGGCGCAGCGGGAGGTGGCCAGCGCGCGGGCCGCCGAGCTGGAGCGCGAGGGCGCCATGCGCGCCCGCTTCCTGGCGCACGTCACCCACGAGCTCCGCTCCCCCGTGAACGCCATCATCGGCCTGGCCGAGCTGGCGCAGCGGGCCGGCGAGCGCGGACAGGTCGAGGTGGTGAACGAGCGGCTCTCGCTGCTCCACTCGAGCGCCGCCGGGCTGCGCGGCATCGTCGGGAACGTCCTCGACCTCTCCAAGATGGACGCCGGCAAGATGGAGCTGGTCCCGGAGCGGTTCGACCTCTCGAAGCTCGTCGCGGAGCTGGGCGAGACGGCGCGCGTGCTGGCGCGGAAGAAGCCGGTGGAGGTGGAGGTCGAGCTGCCCCCGGAGCCGCTCACGCTCCGCTCCGACCCGCAGAAGATCCGGCAGATCGCGCTCAACCTGGCCGGCAACGCGGTCAAGTTCACCGACCGGGGCCGGGTGGTGCTCGCCCTGGCCCGCGACGGCGAGGGCGCGGCGCTGCGGGTGAGCGACACCGGCATCGGCATCCGCCCCGAGGACCTGGAGCGGCTCTTCGTCCCCTTCCGCCAGTGCGAGGACGCCCAGGTGCGCCGGCACGAGGGCACCGGCCTCGGCCTCGCCATCGCCCGCAACATGGCCGAGCTGATCGGCGGCCGGCTGACGGTGGAGAGCAGCTACGGCCGCGGCAGCACCTTCACCCTGACCATTCCCTCCCTGCCCGAACGGAGCACCTGAACATGGTTCCCGCCCGCCCCACCGTGCTCGTCATCGACGACGACAGCACGCACCTCTACCTGACCCGCTCGCTGCTCGAGGACGAGGGCTACCGGGTCCACTGCCACCAGGGCGCGTTCGGCGCGACGCAGTGCCTGATGGAGGTGTCGCCGGACCTGGTGCTCCTCGACGTCAACATGCCCGGCCTCTCGGGGGAGAACCTGGCCCAGCTCCTCAAGCGCGCGCAGGACCGCGCCCCGACGCGCGCCCCGGCCGCGCCGCGCCGCGTCCCCATCGTCCTTTACTCCTCCAACGACGAGGACGCGCTCCGCCAGTCGGTGCTCGACCACGGCCTCACCGGCTACGTCTGCAAGGGCGATCCCCCGAAGCTGCGCGAGCGGGTGCGGGCGTTCCTCGGGCGCGCCCCGTGACGAGCGCGCGCCCGGGCGGGTCGCGAGCCGGCTCAGCCGCGCCGGCCGCTCTCCGGCTTCCGGCTCAGGTGCATCGCGTTCACCTCGGGCGGCTCGGGCGGCTCCGGCTCGGCCAGGTTGGCGAGGTCGTCCTCCGCGCCGGGGAAATCGCCGCCCGAGTCGGCGCCGAGCTCGGTGGGCGCGGCGCCGCCGACGTTGGCCGTGGGCACCACCCGGTCCTCGGCGTCGTCGTCGAAGCGCGGCCGCTCGCTCGGCTGCGCGGTGGGCTCTTCGGCGGGGATCTCTTCCTCGAAGCGGCGGATTCGTCGTGGCACGAGCCCAACATGGACACGGTGCCGGGCTCGGCCAACGGCCGCCCGCTCAGCGGGAGGAGAGCTCGGCGAACAGCCGCTCGTAGGCCTGGGCGCTCCGGTCCCAGCCGAAGTCCTGCGCCATGCCCCGCTCCATCAGGCCGGTCCAGGCGCGCCGGTCGCGGAAGAGGTCGAGCGCCCGGCGCAGCGCGGTGAGGAGCGCGCGCGGGTGGTACTCGCGGAACGCGAAGCCGGTCCCGCGGCGGTACCCGTCGTAGTCCTCCACCGTGTCCTCGAGCCCGCCGACGGCGCGCACCACCGGCACGGTGCCGTAGCGCAGGCTGTACATCTGGTTGAGCCCGCAGGGCTCGAACCGGCTCGGCATGAGGAACAGGTCGGCGCCGGCCTCGATGCGGTGCGCCAGCCCCTCGTCGAAGCCGACGTGCGCCGCCACCTGGTCCGGCCGCTCCCGGGCCGCGCGCCGGAAGAGGTCCTCGTAGTCGTGCCGCCCGCTGCCGAGCACCGCCAGCTGCGGCCCGAGCCGGAGCAGGTCGGGGAGCGCCGCGGAGACGAGGTCGAGCCCCTTCTGCTCGGCGAGCCGCCCGACCATGCCGATGAGCGGCACCTCCGGCCGGACCGGCAGGCCGAGCTCCCGCTGCAGCGCCTCCTTGCAGGCGGCCTTCCCGGCGAGGTCGCCGCACCCGAAGCGGGCGGGCAGGTGGCGGTCGGTCTCCGGGTTCCACTCCTCCACGTCGATGCCGTTGAGGATGCCGTGCAGGTCCCGGGCGCGGTGCCGGAGCTGCGGATCGAGGCCGTTGCCGTGCTCGGGGGTGAGGATCTCCCGCGCGTAGGTGGGCGAGACGGTGGTCACGGCGTCGGCGAAGACCAGCCCGGCCTTGAGGAAGTTGAGCTGGTCGTAGAACTCCATCGCCTCGTGGCGGAACACCTCCCACGGCAGCCCCACCGCCGGGACCGCCTGCTTGGGGAAGTTCCCCTGGTAGGCGAGGTTGTGGACGGTGAGGACGCTGCGGGCCGCGCGCGCCCAGGCGAGGTCCTGCTTCTCGTGGCGCAGCATCCAGGCGCCGAGCCCGGTCTGCCAGTCGTTCAGGTGGACGATGCGGGGCGCCAGCCCGAGCGCCGCCGGCAGGTCGAGCGCCGCCCGGGTGAAGAAGGCGAAGCGGGCGGCGTTGTCGGCGTAGTCGTGGCCGTTCTCGCCGTAGAGGCCGCGGCGGTGGCCGAAGAAGCGCTCGTGCTCGACGAAGTAGACCGGCGCCGGCCCGTCGGCGACGTAGAGCCCGGCCGCCTCGCTGCGGCCGTGCAGGGCGACGTCGAGCCGGCGCAGCCCGCGCTTCACCGGGTCGATCGAGCCGTAGCGGGGCGTGACCACCGTCACCCGGTCCCCGCGGGCGGCCAGGGCCCGGGGGAGCGCGGCGGCGACGTCGCCGAGCCCGCCGGTCTTCGACCAGGGGGCCACCTCGGACGCGACGAAGAGGACGTCCATCGCGGGCGGGGCCTAGGGCGAGACCCGGCGCAGGAACTCGGCCGCCTCCTCGGGCGGCACCGGGTTGATGTGGAAGCCGCTGCCCCACTCGAAGCCGGCCACCGACTGGACCAGCGCCGGCATCACCTCGATGTGCCAGGGGTAGCTCGTGCTTGAGGGATCGCGCAGCGGGTTCGAGTGCACCATGAAGTTGTAGGCCGGGTTCCCGCAGGCCACGCCGATGCGGTGGAGCGTGGTCCGCAGCGCCTGGGCGCAGCGCGCCAGCCGCTCCTTGGGCTCGGCCTCGTAGTTCGACTCGTGGCGCTTGGGCACGATCCAGGTCTCGAACGGGCTGCGGGGCGCCCAGGGGGCGAAGGCCACGAACTCGTCGTTCTCGTAGACCAGCCGGCTGCGGTCCTTCCGCTCCTGCCCGACGATGTCGCAGAAGATGCAGCGCTCGCGGTGCTCGAAGTGGCGGCGCGCGCCCTCGATCTCCTCGCTCACCTGGCGCGGGGTGACCGGCAGGGCGATGAGCTGGGAGTGGGAGTGGTCGAGGCTGGCGCCGGCGGCCGCGCCGCTGTTCTTGAAGAGCAGGATGTAGCGGAAGCGCTGGTCGTTGCGCAGGTCGAGGATGCGGGCCTTGTAGGCGAAGAGCACCTCGGTCACGTCCTCGTCGGTGAGCTCGGCGAGGCTCCGGCCGTGCTCGGGCGTCTCCACGATCACCTCGTGGGCCCCGACCCCGTTCATGCGGTCGTAGATCCCCTCCGCCTCGCGCTGCAGCTCCCCCTCGATCATGAGCGCCGGGTAGCGGTTCGGCACCACCCGCACCCGCCACCCGCCGCCGGGGCGGCCGGCCGAGTAGACCTCGCGCGGCGTCTTGTCCTCGTTGCCCGGGCAGAAGGGGCAGAGCCCCTTCGACGGCTCCGGCGGGCACTTCGGCTGCTGCGGGCGGTGCGCGCGCTCGGTGGCGATGATCACCCAGCGCCCGACGATGGGGTCCCTGCGCAGTTCCGGCATCTCGACGGCTCCTCCTCCCGCTCGTATCGCGGCGGGCCGTCTTTCTCAAGCGCGCCGCGCGCGGGGGGGCGGCTTGATGGTCCAGCCGATGATGCTCGCGGCCAGCATCACCGCCGCGCCGCCCAGGTAGGGCCAGGCCATCGACTGCTTGAAGGTGTAGGTGCCGCTCTCCGGCCCCACGATGCGCCCGATGGCCGCCACCGACTGGCCGAGCCCCAGCGAGCCGCCCTGCGACTCGGCCGCCGCCAGCCGCGAGATGAGGCTCGTCACCGCCGGCTGGGCGAAGCCCTGGCCCACCGCCAGCGGCACGCAGGCCGCGAGCAGCCCGGGCACGCCGCCGGCGTAGGGCAGCGATCCGAGCCCGACCACCATGAGCGAGGCGCCGGTGCCGAGCATCACCACCTCGCCGAAGCGGCGCGAGAGCCGGCCCACCAGGCCGCCCTGGACGATCACCATCACCACGCCGATGAAGCCGAAGACGTAGCCCACCTGCCGGTCGGAGAGGCCGTAGCGGTCGGCGGCGAGCAGCGTGAAGGTGCTCTCCATGGCGCTGAAGGCGAAGACGATGAGGAAGTAGAACACCAGCAGCCGGGGGAAGCCGGGGCGCGCGAACGCCTCCCGGAGCTCCTCCAGCCGGCTGGTGGGCGCGGCCCGCTCCTTGCGCGCCAGCGGCTCCGGCAGGATGAAGAACGCCGCCGTCCCGTTGAGGAGCGCGAGCGCCGCGGCCCCGAAGAACGGGGCGCCGAGGTGCAGCCCGGCGAGGAGCCCGCCGATGGGCGGTCCGAGCACGAACCCGAGCCCGAAGGCCGCGCCGATGACCCCCATGCCGCGCGCCCGGTCCTCGGGCGCGGTCACGTCGGCGACGTAGGCCTGGGCGATGGCGATGTTGGCGGTGGCGGCGCCGGCGAAGAGGCGGGTGAGCAGGAGCGCGAGGAAGGTGCGGGAGAGGCCGCTCAGGAAGAAGGCGACCGCCGAGAGCGCGATGGAGACGAGGAGCACCGGCCGCCGGCCCACCCGGTCGGAGA